>CALBDV010000877.1 GCA_937927565.1 uncultured Holophagales bacterium | reverse complement strand
CGACGTCCGACGGGTTCACGGTCTTCCCGTCGGCGTAGACGAAGCTGTAGGCCCCGGTCAGCGGGGCACCGGTGGAGCCCTTCACGAAGACGTTCCTCGTCTTCGTCTTTCCGTCCGCCGACAGCGTCACGCTGTGCAGCTTGTCCACCGGCTCCGAGTAATACTTGATGGGATTCGTCTCGGCAGAGAGGGTGCCATCCCCGAAGCTCCAGGCGACGACCCCCGTCGTACCCGTGGCCTTGAACCTGAGCCGCTGGCCGCTCGAGACCGAGAACGCGTTGTTCTGCGTGTCCCACGCGACCGGCGTTTCCGTCTCCCCCACGACGCCGTAGACACCGAAGTCGGGACCGGTGGCCGGAGAAACGCTGAAGGCCCGACTCACGGTGCAGGAGGACCCGGACGTCATCGTGAGGGTGTAGTCGACGGCAGCACCGGAGGTGTTCGAGTAGGAGAAGGTCTTCGGCGTACCCGAATCGGTTCTCCCGTCGCCGTAGGCCCAGTTGACCGTCGTGGTCACGTCCGTGGCTTCCAGCCGGATGAGCTGGCCGCTGTTCACGTAGTACTTGTTGCCCATGCCCAGCTGAAGGTCGAGCCCCTGCACGGCGTCCTTCACGCTCAGGCTGCAGGTCGCCGGCCCGCCGCCGCCGCCCCCGATGACGGTCATGATCCGCGCGCTGCTCTGGCCCGAGTTGCCCGCCGCGTCGCTGACCTGGCAGAAGGCGTAGTACGTGCCCGCGTTCGAATACGAGTGGTACGCCGTCGACGACGAGAGGAAACTCCGGCTCTGTCCGTCGCCGTAGTCGAAGCGGTACTGGTACGGCGGCGTGCCCCCGGTCGCGCCGCACGAGAACGTGACCGTCGTCCCGGTCGTCGGCGACTGGTTCGAGACGTTGAAGCTCGAGACGCCGAGAGGATCGGTCACGGGCGGGGGGGGCGCTGACGCCGTGATCTGCCTCGCAACTGGGGTACCGTAGCCGTTCAGGGTCACCGTGTAGGTTCCGGCGGTGGAGTAGGAGAACGTGGCGCCCTGGCCCGCCCCCGTCGCCCCGCTTCCGAAGGTCCAGCTGATCGCGGGCGGCGCGGGGTCCTGCACACCGTCGACGTAGGCGTAGGCCTTGCCCGTGACGCCCGTCTCGATCGTGCAGGTCTCCCCGTAGATCGGGTGATACGAACAAAGGGCGACGCCGCTCGAGTTGGTGAGGTGGATCGTCGGGAGCGTCCTGCTCACGACGACCGGGGCCGCGGAACCGTCCGCCGGCCACTTCGCCGTGGACCTGTTGGCGCAGCCGCCCGCCGGGGCGTACTGGTACCGGATCCGGATTCCCCAGGTGCCTTCCGCCGGCTTGGGAATCAACAGCGAGCCTCCGGCAAACGGGTCTCCAGAGAGGGCGAGTCCCGATCCCGAGTAGTCGCCTTCGGTGCACGCGACACCGCTCCCGGAGCAGAGGTCGTAGGAGAAGCCGCTCACGCCGTCGCATCCTTCGACGGCGCCCTTCAGGGAGGAGCTCGGAACGCCGAAGGTTCCAGTGCCGACGTAGACGGTTCCGGGAACCGTGAAGCCGAGGACGACGTCGGTGACGGAGACCGTCTTCAGGGGGTCACCGCTGCAGGTCAGGCCGTCGCCGCTCAGGCCCGGGCAAGCCGGGGTCGCGAAGCCCCCGTCGTACGAAGCCGTGACCCAGTAGCGGTATGACCCGGACTGGGAGAGGCCAGGGTTGCAGGTGTTCCCCGTGCATGAGGCCCGGAGGGTGAGGGTGCTGGCGCCCGGCGTCGAAGCGAAGTACCACTTGTATCCGGTGGGGATCGGGCTCCCCTCGGAGTCGTCCGTGACGAGTCCGCCCGAGAGGATTGCCGTGGACTTCAGGCGGGCGGCCGGCACCTTCCAGTTGATCCGGTGCTCCACGATGGAGGATGTCCCGGCCGGGTTCAGCGCGTTCCGGACCTCGAAGGCGGTCTTCAGCTGCTTGGTGAATCCCGCGGCGGGGTTCGGCGGAAAGTCCGCAGCGGGCGGGGCGCCTGTCGTCTGGGTGCTGTTTGTCGTCACCGACGTCCAGCAGGCGGTGGCGTCCGAAGGAGTCCCACCGGCCCGATTGTCGCAAGGCCCGTACACCGTGTACTGGGAGAGCGGAACGGACGGACCCGTACCCGACACGTCCGGCTGTGCCAGATTCGGGACAGCGGCCGTGTAGTCGAGACTGCCGAGGCCGTGGTAGTCGTAGTCGAGCCCCCAGTCGAGGAGGACCTGCGTCGACGGGCTGAAGGTCGGCTCGACGCGGAGCTTGTCGCCCACGAAGGCGGTGCCGTTGTCCGGCACCTCGACCGTAACGCCGGTCCGGGAGACCGTGCGGACCTTGAGTGCCGCGACGGCCGGTGTCGGGCCCTGGGCGCACGTGACCTGCGCGGCCTCGATGTAGTCCGTATTCGCCAGGTAGAGGGTGTACTTCCCGACGCCGTACTTCTGCACCCTGAAATCGTCGATCTTCGGCACGGACCACGAGACGTTCTGGGCAAGATTGTCGGTGACGAAACCCGACCCCGACGGCCTGACGTGGAGCTTGGATACGGTGCTGCCCGGCGGGTTGTGGAGGAAGAACGCCAGGAGACCGGTGTCGGAGGGAACCAGGGCCCCCTGGGGCCAGCCGATCGTGGAGGTTGCCGGGGTATAGACCCCCTGCACATCCAGGGCGCCTGTCTCGGGAGTCATGCGGGAGAGGGACACCGCCACCGCGTAGTCGCCCTGGGTCCCGCCCGTGTAGGCTTCGGCGAGAATGTAGATTCCGCCGTCGACGGGGTGAACTGCGAAATCCGCCCAGCGGATCTTCTTGTCGGCCGGAAGGCCGAGGGCCGCTGCGGGGAACTCGTACCAGACGAAGTTGCTCGAGAGGTTGGGAACGGCAGCGCCCGGCGACAACAGCTTTCCAATCGCAACGCCCCGGACCGTCGACACTCCCACGAACGTCTGGCTTCCGCCCTCGATGGGGGTCACGCGAAGGGTCGCCCAGGTTCCCGCCATCCTGTGCGCGAGCTCGGACGGGATCGAATTGGCCGGTCGCGCGGGCACGGACGTCGGGATGTTCGTGACGTCCGCGACGTAGATGGAGCCGACGCTGTTCCCGGAGAACGCCAGGTAGCGGGGACCGTCGAGCTTCACGACCGCATTCGCCGACCCGCCGGGAGGGTAATCCCCTCCTCCGCTGTAGCCGGTCGGCTTCAGGGTCATCGCCACGACTCCGAAGCCGGGGTCGTTCCAGCCGGTCACAGCGCGCGCACCGTCCGTCGAAAGGACGGTCTCGCCCGAGCGCCCTCCGGAGTCTCCGCTCACGGGGTACTTCTCCGGGGCGTCCCGGAGGTCCTTCAGTGTCCACTCTCCGGGAGCCGGGCTGCCGTTCACCAGGTTCCAGGTCATGAACCCGTAGTTGTACTTGATCGACAACATCGGGGTCGAACGATCCTGCGCCAGATTCAGGCTGAAGACGGTTGCCCGCAGACCCATTCGAGGAAAGACCTGCGGCGGGGCGAACTGGTATGGCGCCTGCGTGAGGTCGCACTGGGCCTGGGCAGGGGCGGAGGGCAGGATCGACACCAGACCAAGCCCGAAAGCCAGCAGGCCGGCGACCCACGAACGCCCGAAGGGAATGACTCGAATCATGGAACCCCCTATGAAAGACACCCCAAAAGAAGATGAGAAAAGTAATGCCCTTCGACCCGGTCAGTGGCCCGAGGGCGATGAAAAACCTGGAAGATCTTAGAAGGCCGGAGCTTCGGAAGCAAGCACGAACCCCTGCCTGGTCTTCTCCGCCCGATGAGCTCATCCGATCCCGGATGCACGCGTTCGATTCGATCTGGCTCGTCTCCGCGCAGGCGACGAATCCTGCCGGACAAAAAAAGAAAAAGAGCGGGCGGCCGAAGCCGCCCGCCCCCGGAAATCCGGAATCTACGAGAGCTTACTCGGCGTCAACAACAACGCCGGAGATGACGTTGCCGGACTCGGCGAAGATGTCGCCCGGGCAGAGGAACTCGTTGTCGAGAAGCGTGGCGCCGTGGCCAGCGCTGACGAACGCGCCGGGCGCGGTGTGCTGGATGCCGACCCACGCCTGGTTGTACTGAGAAGACCACTCCCAGGGGAAGTAGACCGAGATCCAGCCGCCCTTGAAGGTCGTGCTGAGGAAGATGTCGGTGTTGCCGGTGATGGCAACGCGCTGGGCTTCCCACGGGATGTAGATGCCAGGCTCGGCGCCCGGATCGTCGCCCGACGGGAGCGGGCCGCCCGGCTCGCCCTGGACCAGGTTCTCGTCGTTGTCGAAGATCGCGATGCTGACGGGCTGGGACATGTAGGTGTTGCTGCAGAGGTTCGACCGGACGGTCGGGCCCTGCGCATCGATGACCGTGTCCCACAGGTCGGAACGCCACACCGTCGCCCACGTGGTCAGGCCGTTGGCGGCGTCGTTGAGGTAACGGAAGCCGTACGCGGTGCCGAGGGGCTCGCGGCCGTCGCCGTGGAGGAACGCATAGTTGGCCCAGAAGGCAGTGGCGGGGATGAGGTCCGTGATGCCCGCGCCTTCACTCGTCGTGTGGCGGTTGAAGCGGGCGTAGAAGGTCTTGTCCTCGTCGGCGCGCCAGTCGTTGAGACGGGCGTCGAACTCGAGGGAGACCATCGCGTCGCCGGAGATGTTGCCACCCGGGTTCGCCGGATCCACGAAGAAGTAGTCGCCCATCAGGACGTTCGGGCCGCCGTTCGCGTCCCAGCCAACCGTCGCGATGGCGTCGTTGTAGTAGAACTGCGCTTCGTCGGGGAACCGACGGGTGCAGAAGTTCACGACGTCGATCGTGATGTAGCCCGTGAAGTCGCCCGCCAGGGCGTCGGGCGTCTTGCGCGCAACGCCGCAAGCCGGGTTGTCGTTGTCGTTGGCGCCGGGGCCGTTGAGCTCGGTGACGTCGTAGCTCTCGTCAAGGGAGTCCCAGATGTTCTTCTTGAACTCGCCGTCGAAAGCGGGGTTGAGGTAGACGGAGTACTCGGCATCCGTCCGGTCGCCCGTCGGCCGGTTGTAGCTGTCGGGGTTGGTGAAGCGGATGTACCGGGTCTGGGTGTTGCCGTGCTTGGAGGGCGCGATGCACGGGTCGATCCCGTTGATGAGGACCTGGGTGTTGGTGTTGAAGTTGAGCTGGCCATTCAGGATGTCGCGAACGCTCGCGGTGGCGACGTCGTAGCCCGTGAGGGGCACGTTCCAGTCGACGACCGGGGCGGACTGCTTGTTCCAGATGGTCCAGTGGGAGATGACGCCCCACTCGGAGACGTTCGTGATGGCAACGAGCGTGTCGACGCCGCCGGCCGGGATGGTGGGCGTGTCGACCGTGGCGCCATTGCGGGACACCTTGAAATACGGCACGAGGAGAGTGGCACCCGGGACGTTGTCATAGGCGCACGTCACGGCGTAGCCGGTCCCCGTCGCCGCGAGGAGAGCCAGGGCCACCAATACGGTGAACTTCTTCATTATTTCCACTCCTGCTGATTCGATGTGATCGATGGGAAAAGACGACGACTGAGAGCCTGATACGCCCCCGATACCGAATCACCTCCCGTGTATTCGATAAAAGACTGGTCGAAACCAACCCTGCGACCGGCAGAGCCTGTCTGGCGGGCCAATACGCAGGAGAAAGCGGTCACACTCATGCTGCTGCTCGAAGGGTAGGGGCGCTATTCCGAAAAGTCAAGAGAATGGGAAGAGAAATATGCGAATACGCCATACGCCTCTCGGCACCCCTTTTCCGGACCTCAGCCCGGTCCGAGGTTCCGGAAGTAGCGGAGCCCCCCGGCCCGGGTCCGGTCGGTGGACCGGTACTCGTACATGAGAACGACGTCGTTCCGGCCGTCCCCGTCGACGTCGACGACCTTGACGGACATGGAGTGATTCACGAACCGCGGCTGGAGGGAGGGGTCCAGCTCCTCGAACTCCCCGCGAGCCGTCTGGAAGAAGACGCGGACCCTGCCCGTGGAGACGTCGGCCCAGACGAGGTCGTCGCGGCCGTCCCCGTCGAGGTCCCCGACTCCGAGGCCCTTGGACTCGGTCCCCCCCTTCTCCTCGATGACCTTGATCAGCCGCTTCCTCTTCCAGTCCGTTCCCTCTCGATAGTAGATGGAGACGCCGTGGCCGTTCATCGACCTGGCGGAGGCAACCGCGGGGTTCCCCTTGGCGTAGGCGACGTACGCCGCGGGCTTGCCGGCGTAGCTCCCCAGCGCCGCTCCCACGTGGAGGCTGTAGCGCTCGGCAATGTCGAGGCCCCGGAGGACCGACGACCGCGCGGCGCGGTCCCACTCGTAGACGACGGTCCGCCCCCCGATCCGCCGGCAGTCCGAGACGAAGAAGGGCTTGCCGCCGTCCGGGGCCGGGGCCGTCACCTCGAGGCTGTAGCCGAAGCAGGTGCTCTCGAGGCCCTTGAGATTCTGCTCGTAGCGGCCGTCGGGAGAGGCGATGAAGACGCGGAGGTCGTGGCCCTTCTCGTACGCTCCTGCCTCGGGGGCCTTCTGCGGCCCGGACGACGGCGGCTTCATCTGCTGCCCAGGCCCTTTCATCCGCGAGGCTTCGGGCTCGTCCGAGAGGGCGATGACGTCGACCTTCCCATCCCCGTCGAGGTCCCCGGCGGCGACCGCGCGGGAGCTCATCTCCGTGGGCAGCCCTCGCGATTCGACCCGGAATCGGTACCCTCCCTGGTTGAAAGCCACGACGGGACCGGCCCCGTGACCGGCCGAGAGAACATCCGGCTTCCCATCACCGTTCAGGTCGGCGACGGCGACCCCGCCGTACGCGAAGCCGAGCCCTTCCTCGGACTCGAACCGGGGGTCGACGGCTGCCCAGCCGGCACCGTCGAACCGGAAGATACGGAACCCGCCCACGGCGAGACGCGGAGGCGTCGCGACGATCTCAGGGCGGCCGTCCCCGTCCATGTCGGCCACGGCCATGTTCGACCGCCAGAAACCGCTCGTCGGCAGGCCCTCGGACTTCTCCTCGAAGGACAGCCGGATGCGGGAAGGAGCCGGCGTCACGGGCTCGTACTCCTCGGGCGGAAGCTCGACGATCTTCTGGAGGCCCTCGGGAGGCGCTTCGGCGCCGGCGGGGGTGGACGGCCGGACCGGCTCCACCGCGGCGACGTAGTAGTACTGCTCGTCTTCGCGCACGAGCTGGAGGCCCGGCGAGCTCCGCGGCAGCATCGCGTGCCGGACCTTTCCGTCGACGAGCATGATCGTCTGGTGCTTCGGGATGCGCTGGAGCTTCTTCCCCGTGGCCTCGTCCTCGAAGATGATCCACTCCTGGCGGCCCTCGTCCTGGTTCTCGGCGTTCGAGGGCGGAAGGCCCATCAGGAGGCGAGCCTGGTCGGCCAGCTGGCGCTCCCTCTCCACCACCTCGGGCGAGGGCGCACCGGGCTCGGCCTTCGCCGACGCGGGAGGGGCTTCAGCCTTCGGCGACGACGAGCAGCCCGCCGCGACGAGGAGAGACAGAGGGAGGACGAGAACGAGTCTTTTCACGGTAACTCCTGATGAGACGCGGAGAAACCCCGGATTCAGGCCCGGGGTCCGGTGGAGACCTGGGCGCCGCTCTTCAGAGGACATCGGCGAAGCTCTTCCGGCTCCGCTCGAAAAGCCGACGCCCGAGAAATGCTAGCACGGCGAAAACAGCCACCCAGGGGAGGATTCGCTCCAAGGGAGGCGCCTCGGTGCCAATTAGGCCTGCCCGAAAGAGCCCCACGACGCCCCGGACGGGATTGGCGTCGAGCGCCCAGGCCAGGGCCGGCGGAACGGCGGACTCCGGGTAGAGGATCGGGGTCATATAGAAGACGACCGTCAGCAGAGGGCCGATCAGCTGGGCGAGATCTCGAAACAGCACGTTGGCGGCAGCTAAAGCAAAGGCGGGGCCAGAAAGCAGGAGCGCCTGGAAGGCGAAACCGAGGGCGAGCGGCAGGAGGTGGATCTCCCCTGCGCCGAAACCGCCGGACAGGATCGCGAAGACGCAGAGTCCCGCTGCCTGGAGGACGAGGGCCGAGAGGAGACTCGCCACGACGAGGAGCCCGACCGGAAACGACATCTTCTTGACGAGGTGTGCCTGGTCGGTCACCGCCGACGCGCTCCGGACCAGGGCATCCTGAAGGCCGAGCCAGGGAAGGAGACCTGCCAGGAGGAACTCGGTGTAGGTCCCCCGGAAATCGGCAGGGGGCGCGATCCGAACGATGAGAGAGAAGACGAGGCTGTAGAGGCCGCACAGGATGAGCGGATTGAGGAGCGCCCAGGCGGCGCCGCCGAAACTGCCCGCATACCGGACCGAAAGGTCGCGGCGGACGAGCTCGGACAGGAGGAACAGGTTTCGTCTCAAGAGGGGCGCAAGGCGCTCGCAGGTACCGAGGATTCACTTGACAGGGACCGGGGAGAGCCTAATCTTAGCTTCGAGTACGTGTCGATGAGTGCCACCGTGCGCCGTTCGCAGATTATCGTGGTCGGGCAAAAGATCCGTCAAATACGGAAGAGCCGCCGCCTGACCCAGGCCGACCTCGCCGGCCGGATCGGCGTGACGCAGTCCGACCTCTCGCGGATGGAGAACGGCGAATACAAGGTCGGCCTCGACACCCTCTTCAGGATCCTCCAGGTCTTCGAGCTTTCGATGAGCCACTTCTTCGAGGAACCGGCCACCGATGCCGGAGACGTCGAAGAGGTCGCGCCGCCCGACGCCGCCACGGAGACGCAGCTGCTGGTTGCCGACTTCGAGGAGCTGGACGAGAGCTCGCGCCACGAAGTGCGCGACTTCATAGCCTTCAAGAAGATCCAGCAGCAGAACCGTCAGCCGCGGTGGCGGCCCGAAGAGGCCCCCGTTGAATCAGAGCCGGCCCCCGCCGGCCCGCTCCTCCCGTTCGGGCGCCCCGCCGGATCGGGCCGCCCCGAGTGAGTACGAGAGACGAGATGACCGCTTCCCCCTGCGACGACGCGACGCTCCGGAGCCGGTCCGAGGGGCTGCGCTCGGAAGCCCTCGTACTCCTAGAGAAGGGCGAGTTCGCCGCCTCTCTGGCGAGGTACGACGAGGCGCTTGACTCGGCCCGCCGGACGGACGACGCCGCCTTCGTCGACTGGATCTACTCCTGCCGGGCCGCTGCGGCGGCCGAGGCCGGCCCTGCGGAGAGCGAGCTCGTCGAGCTGAAGAGGATCCTCCTCCGCGGGCGGGAGGGCCAGACCGCCTTCCGCGCGGCGATGACGACGGGGCGAATCTACGAGCTGAAACGCGACTTCCGCAAGGCGGCGACCTACGTGCGCCTCGCCTTGGAGCGTGCCGCCGAGATTGGCGATCCGCTCTTCCTCGCCGGCGCCGAGAGTACGCAGGGAACGCTCCTCGCCGTTGACTGCCGCTTCGACGAGGCGGCTGAGTGCTACCGGCGCGCACTTGAGGTCTCGGCGCCGCCCGCCCGCGTCTCTCCCGTGTTCCGCGCCGTTTGGCAGGACAACCTCGGCTACTGTCTCATCGCCCTCGACCGCACGTCGGAAGGGCTTCCGCTAGTCCTCGACGCCCTCGAGACGATGGAGAGGGCCGGCGCCACCGCCCACACTGTGTTCCCTCTCATGGACCTCTGCTTCGGCTACCTGAAGGGCGACCGCTACGAAGAGGCTCGCTACTTCGGAGAAGAGTGCCTCGAGCGCGCGCCACTTCGGGGCGACGACACTGTCGAGAGGAACGTCCTCTACCTACTCGGCGAAGCCTGCCACCTCGGCGGCGACGAGGATGCCGCCCGCGACTATTTCGACCGCCTCGCTTCCCTCTACCCCGACTTCCGGAACCTGAGGGCCTACCTCGAGGCCTTCGACTTCCGGAACGTCATCAATCTCCGATCGTGAGGTGAGCGTCATGAGTCGTTCGCGTCTCGCCCTCTTCCGCGCCCTCGTCGCGGCCGTCGCTTTCGCAGGAGCCCTCCTCGGCGCTCCGGCCCTTGCCGACAGCGCGGTGGTGGCGGCGGACGGCACTCTCTACGAGGTTTTCCCGGCGAACTACGGCGACCTCATCCCGCTTCCCGGCGGCGCGCCCGAAACGACGATGCCGGCCCTCGCTCTCCGCATCTCCCCTTCAGGCCAGCCGTCCCGGCTCGAGCTGATCGACGGCACGGCCGACTACGAACGCGAGGGCTCCGTCTCGGTCGAGTTCGAGGAGACGACCGGAACGCTCTTCGTCGCCTTCACGAAGTCCCGCGGCATCGCGGCCGACATGCACGTCGCGGTGCGCCGCAACGGGGCCTGGTACGCGCAGGACATTCTCTCGAACGCCGGCCAGTTCTACCTCTCGATCAACCCGAAGGTCGTCGTGACCCGGCAGCGCTACACCACCTTCGGCGAGGACGGGGCGATCGTCACGAAGACCCGGTCGATCTTCTCCCTGGTCTGGTGGGAGGAGAGCGGACCGTCGCAGGCCCGGTACGCACCCATCTTCGTCGAGGACGGCGAGCTCCGGACAGATTCCGTGCAGGCCTGGAACCTGAACGCGCTCGCGGGCGCGGAAGGACCGACGGATTCCAGCGGCTATCCGGCGTCGGCCTATTCGCACCCCGGCATCCAGGCCGATCCGGCGTCGAACGGCGGCATCCTCGTGACGTTCGCGAACCTCTTCACGCGCACGCAGCAGGTCCTTCGCATCGGCTTCCCCGACGACCTCGTCAAGATCTCTCCTCCGGGCTCCACCAAGGTTCCGGACGAGGATTGGGCTCGCGGCTATGTCCCGATCGGCCGCTCGGGCGGCGGCGGGCGGATTCCACTGAACATGACCACTTCCTCGGAGGTCGGCGCCACGATCTCGCAGGCGGGCGTCACGACCTTCCACTGGGTGGACCAGGGCGCGCTGCGCTTCGTGAGGTCCGACGACCCCGAGGGCGCGCTGCCGCGGCGCCTCGCCCTGCGGCCCGATTTCTCCGCGGAGAAGGCCGCCGCCCTCGTGAAGGCTCTCGCAGAGAAGAACTGACGCCGGCCCGCTGCCGGTCCTCGAACGCCCCGGTCCGCCGGGGCGTTTCGCTTTTCTAGAGTCCCCTGGGCAGGTCGGCGCGGAGGTCCCGGGTGTAGAGCTTTCCGAGCGCCTCGACGAGGTGACGGCCCTCCTCGGTCTGGACGGTCGGCACGACGACGCGGACGCGGTAGTAGTGGTCGCCCGTCGTGCCGGTGCGGAGGTTCTCGATGCCCCGCCCCTTCAGCCGAAACCTCTGTCCCGAGACCGTCCCGGCGGGAATCCGTGCCCGGACCGGCCCCTTCACGGTGGGCACCTCGATGTCGGCGCCGAGGTAGGCCTCGGGGACGGTGACCGGGACCTCGGCGACGATGTCGTCGCCTTCGCGACTGAAGTACGGGTGCTTCTCGACGGTGATCGCGAGGTAGAGATCCCCGTTCTCCGTCCGGCCCTTGCCCGGGACCCGGATGCGCGCACCGGTGTCGACGCCTGCGGGAATGCGGACCGTCAGGCTCTCCGTCTCGACGAGCGAGCCCGAGCCGTGGCAGGCCGGGCAGGCCGCCTTCGATACGTGCCCGGTCCCGCGGCAGCGGGAGCAGCGGCGCGGAATGCGTGCCGAGAACGAAACGGTGCCACCGAGGACGGCATCGCGGAACGGGATGGTGATGGCGGCGGCGGCGTCCTCGTCCTCGCCGAGGCCGATCCCGGCGCCTCCTCCCGAGAAGAGGTCGGAGAAGAGATCGGAGACGTCTCCCGACCATCGGAAGCCACCCCCGCCGGGCGCAGCCCCTCCGGGCGGCGTCTTGCGGAAGTCCCGACCGAACGGCCCCTGCTGCGCCCAGGGCCCGCCGCGGGGCGGCCCGGCGGAGGGTTCGGGCGCTTCGCCGGTGTCTCCGAAGCGGTCGTACCGCTCCTTCTTCCTCGGATCCTTGAGGATCTCGTAGGCGGCCGCGACCTCCTGGAAGCGCTTGTGCGCTCCGGCGTCGCCGAGGTTCACGTCCGGGTGGGACTTCCTCGCGAGGCGCCGGTACGCCTTCTTGATCTCCGCGTCGCTCGCCGTGCGTGAAACGCCGAGGACCTCGTACGGATCCTTCATCGCCATACCGGAGAGAATAGGGGAAACGGCAGCGTCCGGACGGGCACTTTGCTTCCGCGGCCTCTAGAATGGGCGGAACCACGAGGTCCCCCTTGAAGATCCTCCAGCACCGCGACGTCCTTTCGATCGTCCTGGCCGGTGGGATGGGAGAGCGCCTCTATCCGCTCACGCGCGACCGCGCCAAGCCGGCGGTCCCGTTCGGCGGCCGGTACCGGATCGTCGACTTCGTCCTCAACAACCTCGTCAATTCGGGGCTGATGAAGATCAAGGTGCTCACGCAGTTCAAGTCGAACTCCCTCATCGAGCACCTCGTCCGGGCGTGGCGCCTGAACCCGGAGATCGGCCAGTTCGTCGACCCGGTCCCCGCCCAGATGCGGCGCGGGCCTCACTGGTTCAGGGGCACGGCCGACGCCGTCTACCAGAACCTCGACCTCATCTTCGACGAGGAGCCGTCCCAGGTCTGCGTCTTCGGCGGCGATCACGTCTACGTCATGGACGTGAACCCGATGCTCGCGCTCCACGAGGACGGAGATCACGACCTGACGATCGCCGCTTTCCCCGTCCCGCTCGCGGAAGCCTCGCGATTCGGAGTCCTCGAGGTCGACGAACGGGGGCGCGTGACCGGCTTCGAGGAGAAGCCGAAGAGCCCGCGGGAGATTCCCGGCGCCCCGGGCTTCGCCCTCGCCTCGATGGGAAACTACATCTTCCGGCCGAAGGTGCTGCGGGAAGGCCTCGAGAACGACGCCCTGCAGGACACCTCGCACGATTTCGGCAAGACGATCATCCCGGCCCTCCTCTCGGGCGGCGCCTCCGTCTACGCCTACGACTTCTCCCTGAGCAGCGTTCCCGGCGACGAGGAGCTCGCCCCCTACTGGCGCGACATCGGAACCGTCGACTCCTACTGGGAGGCGTCGATGGACCTGATCTCGGTGACCCCCCCGTTGAACCTCTACAACGCCAGGTGGGCGTTGAAGACCCTGTCGCCGCACCTGCCCCCGGCCAAGTTCGTCTTCGCCGATCCGGCCTCGAACCGGACGGGCGTCGCGACCGACTCCATGGTCGCCGACGGTTGCATCCTCTCCGGTGGCACCGTCCACCGGTCGATCCTCTTCCCGCGCGTCAGGATCAACTCCTACTCGCGCGTCGAGGAGAGCATTCTGATGGACGGCGTCGACGTGGGGCGCCACTCGCGGTTGCGGAAGGTCATCGTCGACAAGGGGGTCAAGATCCCGCCCCATACGGAGATCGGGTTCGACCCGGAGAGCGACCGGAAGCGGTTCCACGTCTCGGAGGGAGGCGTTGTCGTTCTTCCAAAGGGCGTTGTAGTTCCTCCACCCTGATCAAAAAGGCTTGCAAATAGTCACGTATCTCCATATAAAGTTCGGAGGTTTCGCTACCTCCCCGAATTTTTTATGGATGAGATCGATCGCCAGATCCTCGACATGCTCCAGCGCGACGGGAAGATCTCCCAGGCTCGCATCGCTGAGAACGTCGGTCTGACGACACCCTCGGTCAACGAGCGGATCAAGAAGCTCGAGACCCGAGGGTTCATCCGGCGCTTCACCGCGCTGCTCGACCCTCGGCAGGTCGGCATGGCCGCGGTCGCGCACGTCGACGTCCAGCTCGAGCATCCGAGCTTCGAACGCACCTTCCTCGACGAGATCGAGAATCTCCTTTCGGTCCAGGAGTGCTATGCGATCTCCGGGGACTACGGCTACCGCCTGAAGGTCCGCGCACGAGATCTGGAGCAGCTCGAGGCCGTTCTCAGGGAACGAATCCAGACGATCCGGGGCGTCGTCCGGACACGGGTCGATCTCTCCCTCTCGATAAAGAAAGACTCGACTCTCCTCCCCGTCACCTGACCCCACGAGTCTCAGGCCGGCCGGTGCCATTCTGGTAGACCTGGTGCCGAAATGATCCACCCCTGGACTCGATATGAGACATCGCTCACACAACCGGACCGAGGGGTGTGCCAGAAGCCCTTTCGCAGGGCTGTTTGCGAAACGGAAACGCGCCGCCAATCCAATGGCATCCCGATTGCGTACTGAAAGTCAGGAGATCAAAGACAGACTCCAACGCCAAGGGTGGCGTCAGATCTTCAAAACCCGCCCGTAAAGCCCCGCAGGCTCCCCGCCTGCGGGCCCACCACCCAATACCCCTCACATCAGCCCCACCAGGAAAATCCCACCGCCGCACTTCCCGCCCGACCCCAGAGGTCGGGCGGGAACCCCGCCATTCCCGTCAGAATCTCCAGGCCACGGCGGCAGAGACGATGACCGGTTTCCGGCTGTTCGAATCCCTCAGGAGGTGCCCGACGGCCTCCAGCCGGATGTCGATCTTGCGGTTCACCGTGAAGACGGTCAGCAGCCCGCCGGTCAGGCCGAAGACGGACTCGTCGGGGTCGGTCGCGACCTGCCCGGGACCAGGGTCCTTCGGGTTCAGGAAGTAGCCGCCTCCCCCCATGACGAAGCCGGCCTGCCACCAGTCTTCCTTGAAGAGATACGCGATCGTCAGCGTCGCCGCGTCGACGTCGATGTCCGGCCCGTTCTCGGCCGACGGGGGGAGCTGCATGCGCGTGTAGCGCGCCTGCATGAGAACCCCCGGCTCGAGCTTCATCTCGACGAAGCCGTACCCTGCGCCGGTGGAGAAGTTGTCCAGGTTCGCGGCCGATCCCGTGTCGTTCAGGATGCCCCCGCCCGCCCCGATGGCGAAGGTCTGGGCGGTAGCAGCGGGACCGACGAGAACGGACGCGGCAGCGAGGGAGAGGAGGAGGGCAGCGAGCCCAGGGCGCGGCAGGCGGGGGGCTTTCATCCTGCGGCAGGATAGAGGGACGCTGAAAGGGGCGTCAATGTGCATGTCCGGCTTACGGAGGCGCGGCCCCTCTCGTCTAGAATTCCAGCCGTGGCGGGCGCCTTCGCGACCGTGTCCCTCCTCCCCGGGCGGGCCATCCTCCATTTCCTGTTCCCCTCGTGCTGCGCCTCCTGCGGCGCCGCCCGGCGCGGCGTGGGCGGTGGCGGTTTCTGCCGTGCGTGCTGGGAGGCGCTTCCCTTCCTCGACGGGGACGACGCGTGTCAGGCCTGCGCCCTGCCGTCCGCCGCGCCCCTCTGCCGTTCCTGCGGCAGCGGCGCGTCTCCCGTGACGCGTGCCGCCGCGGTGGTGCGGTACGAGGGCGTGGCCCGCAAGCTCGTCCACGCCCTGAAGTTCCGGGGGCACGACATCCTCGCCGCACCCGCCGGAGCCCTCATGGCCGCAACCGCCCGGGCCCGCGGCCTCGATCGCGATGACGGCGCGATCGTTCCGGTCCCCTCCACGACCCGAAGGAACCGCGACCGCGGCTACGACCCCGGGGGCCTCCTCGCGGAGGAAGTCGCGAGGCAGCTCGGCCGGCCCCTCCGAGCTCTCCTGTCGCGGGTCCGCGAAGCGCCGCCGCAGTCGGCCCTCCCGGCCACGGAGCGCCGGCGAAACGTCCACGGCGCCTTCCGCTCCTCGCCGTCCGCGCGCGGGGCCCACCTCCTCCTCGTCGACGACGTCATGACCACCGGCGCCACCGCTTTCGAAGCCGCCCGCACCCTGCGAGCCTCCGGAGCCGCGCGCGTCGACCTCCTCGTCCTGGCCCGGACCCCCGAGACCGAGGCCCTGCCCCACGCCCTGACGGAGACCACATGAGCTCACTCTTCGATCGCCTCGTCGTCGGCACGCTGCCGTTCGTCCCCAAGCCCGTCGTCCGCAGGTTCGCCCGCCGCTACGTCGCGGGCGAGACGCTCGACGACGCCGTCCGCACCGTTCGCGAGCTCGCGGTCGAGGGCGCGATGGCCACCGTCGACGTCCTCGGAGAAAGCGTCACGAGGCGCGAGCAGACGGAGGAGACGCGCGACGAGTACCTCCGGGTCCTCGATGCGATCGTCGCGAACCGTCTCACGGCCAACGTCTCCATCAAGCCGACGGCCGTCGGGCTCTCCATCGACCCGCAGCTCGCGCGGGAGAACTGCCGGGCCATCTGCCGGAAGGCCGGCGAGTCGGGGACGTTCGTGAGGATCGACATGGAGGACTCGCCCTACACGGAGAAGACCCTTCAGCTCGTCCTCGACCTGAAGAAGGAGTTCCCGGGCGTCGGCGTGGTCGTGCAGGCCTACATGCGCCGGACGCTCGCGGACATGGACCGGCTCGTCGCCGCCAGGATGAACGTGCGCATCTGCAAGGGGATCTACGTCGAGCCTCGCGAGATCGCATTCAAGGACCGCCAGGTCGTCATAGAGAACTTCGCGGCGATCGTCGACAAGCACCTCGCGGCGGGCTGCTACGCCGGCATCGCGACCCACGACGAGGCGTGCGTGCAGAAGGCGCTCGCCACCATCGACCGGCTGAAGCTGACGCCCGACCAGTACGAGTTCCAGATGCTCCTCGGCGTCGACCCGCTCCTCAGGCGGACGATCCTGAAGGCCGGCCACCGCCTGCGCGTCTACGTGCCCTACGGCCGGGACTGGTACGCCTACTCCCTCCGGCGCCTCAAGGAGAACCCGTCCATAGCCCGGCACACGGTCCGGATCGTCCTGGGAATGGGCCCGGCCCAGTCCTGACGGCACGGTGGTCCTCCGTTCGGTTCGGGTTGACGGCGGGCCGGACTGAGGACCATGATTAGTGGGAACGCCCTTTCGAGGGTCGGAGTCCTGTGAGTTGAGGCGCTCCGCCAAGACCCTTCGCCCGGCCGTGCTCGCCGGTTTCGTCGCGGCAGTTCTCGCCGCGCAGGCGCTGGGCGCGCCCCTCGAAGGACCTGGACCCTCGGCTCCCCTCTCGGGCGTCCTTCGCGCGGACGGCGTCCCCCTCGCCGGAGTCTCCCTCGTCGTCCGCGGGCTCACGGGAGCGGCGGCGTCCGTCGTCCGGATCCTGAAGACCGACGCCGAAGGGACCTTCTGCCTCGCCGACGCGGCGCCGGGGGTCTACTCGGTCCTCGCCGCCGTACCGGGGTTCCGGTCCGCCTCCGCACAGGTTCTCCACCGCACGACGGCCAACAGCCTCTCCTTCGTCCGCCTCGATCTCGACCGGGACCGCCGGGGAATCCTCCCGGCCGGGCCGGGAGGCGCTCTGGACCCGTGGACGTCCCGGGCGATCCTCGCCGGGGACGTCCTCCGGGACCAGGATTTCGCGGAGGGTTCTCCCACGCCTGCGCCGGCCCCGGGTCCGACCGCCGTGGCGTCCGCGTCCCGCTCGAGCGCCACGGCGATCCCGTTCCGGGGCTCCGTCGCCTCGCTGCACGGATTCGCAGCGGAGGGAGCCGGAGCCCGCACCCAGACCTCGCTCGACATCGGCGGCAGCCTCGGCGGCGGCGTGCGGTGGGGTCTCTCGGGCGAGTACGACCGGATCCTGTCCCAGGCCGGCGAGACCGTCGGCGGCGCCTCCAGCGTCGCGCTGGACCTCCTCCCGTCCGCGGGTCAGTCCATTCGCGTCTCCAGCCGCAGGAGCGAGATTCCCACCTTCGAGAGTGCCGATGCCCGCCTGGACGCCCACTCGGTGGACTGGACCGCCAGCCGGACCAACGGCTCCCGCGCCTCCGTCTCCGCCCGGCTCCTGACTCACAGGAACCTCGAGCCGGCGTCGCTCCAGAGGGCCCTGTTTCACCAGGAGGGAAGCGCCCTCGAGGTCGATGCACGGTACCGGAGCGAGCTCGGAAACGGACGCTTCGTGAGGGTGCACGTCGGCTATCGCTCGGACGTCACCGAGGCCTCCGAAGCCACCGACCCGCGTCCCGACCGTGCGGCGCGCGTCGGAGGCGTCGCCGGTATCCGGCTCCTCGACGCCCTCGTCGTCGAGGCGGGGGGCACCGGTGACTATTCCGCCTCCTCGCGAGGCGTGGCTCCCGAGCTGACGCTCTCGGTCGAGGCGCTCGAAGGGCTGACGGTCTACGGATTCGCCTCGCGCCGCTTCGAGCAGCGCGTGCCGGACATCCTCGTCTCCGGGATCGTCGGCATCGACGAAGCGGACCTCATCCGTGCCACACGGGCCCTCTACAGGGCCGGCGCGCGTCTGGAAGGCCACTCCACCGGCCGGCTCGAGCTCGAGGCGAGCCGCCGCGAGATCTCCGAGGCATTCCAGCTCCTGCTCGACACCGATCTCATCGACCGCGTCGACGCCCTCTACCTCTTCCCGGGAGACGTGGCGGACGAGGTCTCCGGTTCCATCACGTTTGCGGTCAAGGAGAACGTCGCAACCCGGCTCGCCCTTCTCGGCGGCCGCGTGTCCGGCGACGGGATGGCGGCCGGAACGATCTCGAACGAAGCCCGTTACTGGGTCTCGAGCGCCCGCGTCGAAGTCCTTCCGAGCGGCACCTCCGTGTCGGTCCGATACCGTCTCCTCGAGCAGGAGCTGGGAGCCGGCGCCGAGGCCTACCGCAACGGCCGCGAGTCGATCGACGTGACCCTCGCCCAGGAGATCCCGATCCGCATCCTGCGCAGCAGCTCCCGTTGGCAGGCGCTCTTCTCCGTCGCGATGGGGAGTCGCCAGGAAGGGCTCGAGGATCCGAGACCGAACCGCCAGCTGGCCGGAGGCCTTTCTCTTTCGTTCTGACCCGGCTGGATTTTTTTGGATTTCGATTCAATTTTCGCGCGGCAGAGTGACGCGTTTGGTTGAGGATCGCCGATAACCCGCACAGGGACGGCCACTTCCAGCGTTCCAACGAACCGGATTCGTGGCACTGCGTTTGCCTGCGACACAAAGGAATGAGGGAGTCTCGTCGGCGGGCTGGTGTGCTCCTCTGGTGGGGATTGCTGGGGGTCTTCCTGGCGATTCTCGTGCCCGTCGGCTTCTCCGCCGCGAGAAAGCTCGCTGCAACGGGCCAGTCGGGAATCCTCCTGACGCCGGAGGAGAGCGGCTTCCGGGTTCGGGCGCCGGGGACAGCCTCGGCCGTCGGGCTCCGGCCGGACGACATCCTCCTGCTCGTGGACGGTGGGGAGGCCCGGACCCTCCCCGACCCGGTCCGCGCCCTGGAAGGGGGCGAGCGTGAGCTGACGATCCTGCGGGACGGACAACCGCTCCGGCTCAAGGGGCGAATCGGCCCGTCGCCCTGGGACACGCGCTACCTGCTCCTCCTCCTCGCCGGCGCCGCCTTCCTCGTTGCGACCGGCGTCGTCCTGAGAACGGCGCCGCACGAGGCCGACCCGGTCAGCCATTTCCTCTTCGCGGGCTTCGCGTACACGACGGCGATGGTCCTCGTCATCACCCCGGCCCCGCCGTACGACGCCCTCTTCAGGGTCACGACGCTCCTGGAGGATGCCGCCCGCGCCTTCCTGCCGGCGTTCCTCCTCGCGTTCGTCTTCCGGTTCCCTCGCAGGTCCGCCCGGGTCCCCGGCGCGCTCTTCTTCGTCCCCGCCCTCGCCCTGACGATCCTCTCGCTCGCGACCTACCTGAACCCGCCCGCCGCCGACATCGACGCCACACCCCTCGTCCTTCGCCTCGACCGGCTCCAGCAGGCCGCCCTGCTCCTGGGCGTCACCCTCGCGGTCGCCCGCCTCGTCACCCTCGCGACCCGACGCCTCGACCTCCTCGCCGAGAAGCAGGTCCGCTTCCTCCTCGCCGGGACGGCCGGAGGACTGCTTCCCGTCGTCCTGCTCGATTTCCTGCCGCGCCTCCTCGGCGGACCGATCCCCGTCGTCTCCAGCTTCTCGATCGTCCCGCTCGTCCTCGTCCCGGCCGCCTTTCTCGCCGCCCTGACCCGCTACCGGCTCTGGGACGTCGAAATCCTGACGCGGGAAACCGTCGCGCTCCTCGGCGCGGCGTTCCTCGGCGCGGGTCTCTTCTCGCTCGCCCAGGTCGCCGACCTCGGCGATCTCCTGCCGGGGATCCCCTACGGTCGCGGGCTCGTGGAGACAGGAGCGGGGCTCCTCATCGCCCTCACGTTCTTTCCCGTCCGCAGGGGGCTCTCCACCGCGCTCGCGCGGGTCCAGTACGGCGAGCGCTTCGGTGAACGCGAGGGGCTCCTCGCCCTCGTCCGCGAGCTCTCGCGTCCCCGCCGCCTCGCCGAGATCGGGCCGCTCCTCGCGGAACGCGTCATGAGCGGGCTCGGCGTGCCTCGGGCGACGCTCCTGCTGGCTCTCCCCGATGGCCGCCTCGACGCGTCCGCGCTCGACGCGGGCGAACCCCTCTCGCTCGAGGACCTCCCTTCCGAGGCGACGAAGAAGGCGACCCGGCTCTCGCGGCTCGCGTTCAACGAACGCCCGACCGCCGCCGTGGCGAGGACGCGGAGAGCCGGCTTCCGGACCATCGCCCCGCTCGCCCTCTCGGGCCGCCTTCTCGGCCTCTTCGCGGTCGCGGACCGGGGAGGGCGCGACCCGCTTTCGGGAGAGGACATCGAGCTCCTCGAGACCGTCCTGGCTTCCGCCGCCCTCGCCGTCGACCACGCGCGACTCTACGGCGAGCTGGAAGCCCAGGCGGAGCAGTACCGTCGGCTGAAGGAGTTCCACGAGGACGTCGTCACCGGCTCTCCGGCCGCGATCATCGTGACCGACGAGCGGGGCCGGATCTCGTCGGTCAACCCGGCGTTCGAGAAGCTGTTCGGCGACGGCGCGGGGAACCTCGCCGGCCGTCTCGCTGACGACGTTCTTCCTCAGGCCATTCTCTCGGCGCGCGCCCCGGCACGCGTCGAGGTGACGCTGGGCCACGGGGTGCGCGTCCTCGACGTCGCCGTCTCCCCGTTTCCCGGGGCGCCGGAAGGTTCCCCCGCCCGGGTCTGGGTCCTCTCCGACTCCACCGAGCTCGCCCGCCTCGAAAAGAGCCTCGCCGAACGGGACCGCCTCTCGGCGCTCTCCAATCTCTCCGCCGGCGTCGCGCACGAGGTGAACACGCCGCTCACCGGCGTCGCCAGCTTCGCGCGGCTCCTCCTCGACGACACCGCGGCCGACGACCCCCGCCGGCCCATCCTCGAGAAGATCGAACGACAGGCTTTCCGTGCGGCCCGCCTCGTCGGGAGCCTGCTCGACCTGGCCCGGGGCCGCCCGCGCGAGATGGCTTCGCTCGAGCCGGCCACCCTCGTCCGGGAAACCTGCCAGGCCCTCGAGGACGAGGTGAAGGGACGGCGCGTCAGGCTCGACGTCGACCTGCCGGCGTCGCTGCCCCGCGTTCTCGGACACGGCGACGCTCTCGTTCAGGTGCTCGTGAACCTCGTGAAGAACGCTCTCGACGCGGTCTCCCTCCCGAAGGAGGGACGCAGCGGCCCCGGCCTCGTGAGGATCGCCGTCACGGCGGCCGGCGGAAGCGTCCTCTTCACCGTCGACGACGACGGTCCGGGCCTCACCCGCGACGAGCAGGAGAAGATCTTCGCCCCGTTCCACACGACGAAAGGTCCCCAGGGCGGCGTGGGGCTCGGCCTGGCGATCGCGGGGGATATCATCCGCGCGCACGGAGGCTCGTTCTCGGTCGAATCCAACCCGGGACAGGGCGCCCGGTTCACGGTGAGTCTCCCCGCCGCGACATGAAAGTCCTGATCGTCGACGACGAGCCGGTCGTCCGTGAGGTCCTCCGGACGGTCCTCTCGCGGGCCGGCTACGCCACCAGCGAAGCGGCCACGGCCGGCGAGGGGCTCGCCTTTTTCGCCGACCCCGCCGTCGACCTCGTCCTCCTCGACCTGATGCTCCCCGACCGGCCCGGCCTTTCCCTTCTGGCCGAGATGCGCCAGAAGCGGCCCGACGTACCGGTCGTGGTCGTCACGGCCTATTCCTCGGTGGAGAGCGCGATCACCGCGATGAAGGAGGGGGCGTTCCACTACGTCCCCAAGCCGTTCCGCAACGAGGAGGTCGTTCACCTCGTGGCGCAGGCGCTCGAGAGGAAGCGTCTCGTCGCCGAGAACCGCTCGCTGAAGGCCCGCCTGGGGGCGGAGAACGACTTCCCCGAGATGGTCGGCCGCTCCGCTCCGATGGAGAAGGTCCTCCAGACGATTCGCCAGGCCGCCTCCGCGCGCTCCACGATCCTCGTCACGGGCGAGAGCGGCACCGGCAAGGAGCTCGTCGCGCGCGCCCTCCACCGCCTCTCGCAGCGCGCATCCAGCCCGTTCGTCACCGTCCACTCGGGCGCGATGCCGCCCGACCTCCTCGAGTCGAACCTCTTCGGCCACACGAGAGGGGCCTTCACCGGAGCGGTCGCCGAGAAGAAGGGCCTCTTCAAGGTCGCCGACGGCGGAACCATCTTCTTCGACGAGATCGGCACCGTGCCGCTCGAGACCCAGGCCAAGCTCCTCCGGGTCCTCCAGGAGCGCGAGTTCCTGCCCGTCGGTGCCGTGGAGCCGATCCACTCGGACGTCCGCGTCATCGCCGCGACGAACGCCGACCTCGGCCGGCTCGTCGAGGAAGGGAGGTTCCGCGAGGACCTCTTCTACCGCCTCTGCGTCATCACCATCGGCCTCCCGCCGCTCAGGGAACGCAAGGAAGACATCCCCCTCCTCGTCGACGCGCTCGTCTCGCGCGCGGCGCGGGAGAACGAGCGGCCCGTCCCTCCCGTGACCCCCGAGGCGATGAAGGCGCTCCTCGACCACGACTGGCCCGGCAACGTCCGGGAGCTGGAGAACGTCCTCGAGCGTGCCGTGGTCCTCGGCCCGGGCCTCATCGACCTCGACCAGCTCCCCGACGGGGTTCGCCGCTCGGTTCCACGCCCGGAGGCCCTCCCGGCGGAGGGCCTCGTCTTCTACGAGACGGTCGCGAAGTACGAGAGGAACCTCCTCGCCGCGGCGATGCACCGCGCAGGTGGGATCCAGAAGGACGCCGCGCGCCTCCTCGACCTCTCCCCGACGACGCTCAACGAGATGCTCAAACGCCACGGCATGATTCCGCGCCGCGCGCCCCGGACGACCGAGACCGAGCCCGCGTGAGACTCCTCCTCGCCACACTCCTCGCCCTCTCCCCCGCCGCGCTCGGTGCCGCCCCGGACGACCCCGTCTTCTCCACGCGCGGCGGTCCCTCGGGGCCCGTCCTCTCCGAAACGGAGCGCGACCCGAAAGTCCCCCTTCCGGCCGCCGTCCTCGGCCACCGGATCGGCGACGCCCTGACGCCGCACGCCGACCTCGTCCGCTACGTGCGCGCCCTCGAAGCCGCCTCCCCGCGGGTCTCGGCAGCAACCTACGGCGCGACACCCGAAGGGCGCGAGCTCCTCCGCGTCGTCGTCTCGAGTCCGGAGAACCTCGCGCGCCTCGACGCCATCGCGGCCGGTCTGAAGAGCCTCGGTGACCCGAAGGGGACCTCGCGCGAGGCGGCCCGCGCCGTCGTCGAGCGTTCGCCCGCCGTCGTCTGGATCGCGTGCGGCATCCACGGCAACGAGACCGCGGGCCCCGAGGCCTGCGCCGCCCTCCTCTACACCCTCGCCGCCTCGCGCGAGAGCGGGATGGAGGAGCTTCTCTCCTCCCTCGTCGTCGTCGTCGACCCGTGCGCCAACCCCGACGGGCACGAAAGGCACGTCTCCTACTGGCGCTCCGTCGCAGACGGAGAGCCCGACCCCGACCCGCACGCCCTCGAGAACGAGCCGCCGTGGCCCTCCGGCCGGTCGAACCACTTCGGTGTCGACCTCAACCGGGACTGGGCCTGGGCCACGCAGCCCGAGACACGCGCCCGCCTCGCCGCGCTCCACGCGCTCCCGCCGCAGGTCTACGTGGACATCCACGAAATGGGGCCCGACCAGAGCTACTTCTTTCCGCCCCCGGCCGAGCCCGTCCACCCGCGCGTTCCAGAGACGACCCGGAAGTGGATCGAGACGTTCGGAAGGGCGAACGCCGAGGCCTTCGACGCCCGCGGCTGGAGCTTCTTCAGCCGGGAGACGTTCGACCTCTTCTATCCCGCCTACGGAGACTCCTGGCCGTCCTTCCGCGGCATGGTCGGAATGACCTACGAGGTCGGCGGCAAGGGAGGCCTGGCCCACCGCCGCAAGGACGGCGTCGTCGTCACGCTCAAGGAGCGCGCCCTCAAGCACTGGACGGCCCTGAGAGCCACCCTCCGGACGGCCGCGGCGAACCGGGCGCGCCTCCTGGCGGACTACGAGGGCTTCTTCCGCTCGGGGCTCGGGGAGGCGCGGCGCGTCTTCGTCTTCCCCGGCGGCCAGGACCCCTCCCGCCTCGCTTCCCTCGCCTCGCTCCTCTCTCTGCAGGACGTCGTGGTCCAGGTCACGACCCGTGCGCTCCCGAACGTCCCGGCGAAGGGGGAGACGCTTCCGGCCGGCTCGCTCGTCGTCGACGCCTCCCAGCCCCAGGGACGCTTCGCCGAGGTCGTCCTCGAGTCGCAGGCCACTCTCGCGCCGCACTTTCTCGAGGAGGAGCGTCGCCGCTTCCTCTTCGAGGAGGACGAGCGCTTCTACGACGTGACCGCCTGGAGCCTGCCCATCGCTTTCGGCCTGACGGCGCACGTTCTTCCCGGCGGCGCGCCGCTCGCCGGCTCCCTGGCCCCCTGGAAGAGAGCGGAGGCCGTTCCCACGGCGGGAGCTCGCTACGGCTGGCTCCTGCCGGGAGACGACGCCGCGAGCCGGCGCGCAGCCGCCGCTCTCGCCGGAGCCGGGGTGCGGGTCTCGGTCACGACCAGGGATGCCCGTGCGGCCACTTTCGCCGTCCCTGCCGGATCGTTCGTCGTGAGGCGCGAAGGGAACGCGGGGGTCCACGACCTCTCCGGGCTCGTCTCCCGCGCCGCCTCCGACGCGGACGCCCGGACGCGCCCCCTCGAGAGCGCCGCCACGGAAGACGGCCCCTCCTTCGGGTCGTCCTCGCTCCTCTCCCTCAAGCCGCCGCGCGTCGTCCTCGTCTGCGGAGACGGCGCCGATACCTCGGGAGTCGCGTTCCTCCGGCTGGCTCTCCAGAACGGTCTCGGAGTCCGCCCGACCCTCCGGCGGGTGGAGTCCCTTCCTGCCGGGGACTTCGAAGGCGTCACGGCGATCGTCGTCCCCCACGGCAATTCCCGTTTCCAGAGGGCGCTGCAGGCCGAAGAGGCGGCCGAGACGCTCCGGCGTTTCGTCGAAGGCGGCGGGGTCCTGATCGCGGTCCGCGGGGGCGCCGTCGCCCTGCGGGAGGAGCCGCTGGACCTCTCGAGAGTCAAGGCGTGGGAGCCGCCGCCCGACCCGGACGATGAACCGGCAAGGGACGAACCCAGGTCCGACGCACCTGTCGCCGCCGCGTCCCGGGCCGCAACCGAGCCACCGCCCGCGACCCCGCAGGCCGCCTTCGAGCGCGATCTCGAGCGCCGTCCTCTCCCGATTCCCGGCGCGGCCCTCAGGACTCAGGCGATGCCCGGCCACCCGCTTCTCTTCGGCCTTGCCGCCTCACCCGCATTCCTCGTCGTCGACGGCGAGCCGCCGCTGCGCCTTCCGGAAGCGAAGGCGAACGTCGTCACCGTGGCGCCCGACGAGCCGCTTCTCTCCGGCTTCGGCTGGAAGGAGGCGCTCGAGCGATGGAAAGGGGCCGCCGTCGTCCAGCTCGAGGAGTCGGGCCGGGGGCGCGTCGTCAGCTTCGCCGCCGACCCGGTCTTCCGCGGCGTCTGGCGCGGCTCGGAGGCCGTCTTCCTGAACGCGGTCCTGCTCGGCCCGTCGCTCGGTGTGAAGGACAGGTAGCCTCCCCGGCAGCCCCCGAACCTACAGCCGCCGCAGGAGAACGACGGTCCGGTCGTCGTGGAATGGCACGCCGGCCGCGAAGGCCGTCAGACCCTCGACGATGGCCGCTTCGATCTCGTCGAGCGGCCTCGACGCGACACCACGGACCAGGGCGATGAGCCGGTCGAGGCCGAACTCGTCGTCGTCGGGATTCGCGGCCTCGGTGATGCCGTCCGTGTAGAGGACGAGGAGATCGCCCCGCTCGAGGGTCAGCGCGCCGGAACCGTAGGCCTGGCCCGGGAAGAGCCCGAGCGGAGGGCCCTGCGCCGAAAGGAGCTCGTGCCCGCCCGCGGCCCTCAGAACGATGCCGGGGTTGTGTCCCGCATTCGAGTAGACGACGGCCCCCGTCTCGGGGTCGTAGAGCGTCCCGATGAACGTGACGAACTTCTCGGGGCTCGTCCGGCGGTGGACGAGGTCGTTCAGGCGGGCGCAGACGCGGTCGGGCGCAAAGTGCTCGGCCGCCCATGCCTGGAACGCCGACTGGACCGATGCGGCCAGGATCGACGCCGCCATTCCTTTCCCGCAGACGTCGGCGACGACGATGTCGACCGTCCCGTCGCTCCGCACGAAGAAGTCGTAGTAGTCGCCCGACACGGTCCGCGCGGGAAGAGTGCGTCCGAAGAGCTCCGACGAGGGGAGGTCGGGCGCGACCTCGGGAAAGAGGCGCCGCTGGACGTCCCACGCGAGGGCCATCTCGCGCTCGATCCGCTGCCGGGCGGCGGAGGCCTCGTGGAGCCTCAGGTTCTGGATCTTGATCGCCGCCGTGTTCGCCAGCGAGGTCAGGAGCTTGAGGTCTTCTTCGGTGAAGCTCTTCCGTCCGAGCCGGGCCTCGAGGTAGACGAGGCCGATGACCTCCTCGTCGACCAGGAGGGGCGCGGCGATGCAGGAGGTGATCCCCTGGAGGCGGATCGAGTCCGCGACCCCGATCTTCGCGTCGGTCGCCGTGTCGATCATCAGGACGCCGTGCTTCTGCCCGGTGACCGATTCGACCAGCGTCCTCGAGAGGCGGATGTCGGCGGGGTCGATCCCCTCGGCGAACCTCACCGCTTCGGGGCGGAGCTCCCCCGCACCGTCGCACAGCATCAGGAGACCCCGGTCGGGCTCGAGGTAGGCGAAGAGCTTCTCCAGGATCAGGTTCGACAGCTCCGCGGGCGGGATGTCGCTCAGGAGCGCCAGGGAGACCTCGTTCAGGATCTGGAGCGACGTCGCGAGGCGCTTCAGCTCGGCGGCGTCGGTCAGCTCGCGGGCCGCCGGGCGCCGCAGGCTCAGGGCGGCGTTCGAGGTGGAGATCATCGTCCGGTCGAGCCGGTCGATTCCTGCGTCGATGACGACCCGCGCCGTGGAGTGGGCTTCCTCGGAGACCTCGATCGAGGTCTCTCCCAGGACGATCCGGTCCCCCGGATGGACCACGATCGGCTCGACGAGCCTCGATCCGTTCAGCTGGGTTCCGTTCCTCGAGCCGAGGTCCGTCAGGACGAGCCCCTCGGGTTTCTGGTCGAGCCTGGCGTGGACGCGGGAGAGGGTGCGATCGGGGAGGAAGACGTCGTTCGTGGAGGAGCGGCCGAGGTTCAGCGACGGGCGGTCGACGAGGAACCGGCTGACCGGCTCGCCGGGCGTGTGGATGGTGAGGACCAGCACGATTCCGGAGTTTAGACCCCGCCGGGCGTCTCCCCTCGGGAGCCTGTGGTATCTTCTCCGGTTCCGGCCCGGCTCACATGCGGCTGGGCGAAGAAGGAGTCGACCCGTGAAGGAGAAGATCCACCCCCAGTACCAGGAAGTGAACGTTCACTGCTCCTGCGGAGCGACCTGGAAGACCGGTAGCACGATGAAGGAGCTGCGGCTCGAGATCTGCTCGAACTGCCACCCCTTCTTCACGGGCAAGGCCAAGCTGATCGACACCGCCGGCCGAGTGGAGCGCTTCCAGAAGCGCTACGCCAAGTCGGACAAGGCCGTTGCCGCCGCCGCGTCCGCCACGCCGAACAGCTGAGGAGGCTGGTCCTCCCCTTCCCCGACTGACCCGGGAACCGACGGATGCTCGAGAAGCTCGCCGACATCGAGAGGCGCTACTCGTCGCTCGAGGAGCGCCTGGGGAGCCCCGACGTCGTCTCTGACCACCAGGAGTCGACGAAGATCCACCGCGCGATGCGGGAGATCGCCCCGGTCGTCGAGAAGGTCCGCGAGCTCCGCAAGGCCCAGGACGAGCTGGCCGGTACCCGCGAGATGCTCGACACTCTTCCCGGAGGGGACGAGCTGCGCGACATGGCCCAGGCCGAGGCCGAAGGCCTGAAGGGCCGGGTCGAGGCGCTCGAGGAGGAGATCCGGGTCCTTCTCCTTCCGAAGGACCCGAACGACGGCAAGAACGTCGTCCTCGAGATTCGCGCCGGGACCGGCGGTGACGAGGCCGCCCTCTTCGCCGAGGAGCTCTTCCGGATGTACGTCCGCTACGCCGAGTCGCGCGGCTGGCGCGTCGAGATCATCGACCGCTCCGAATCGGGCGGTCGCGGCGGGCTCAAGGAAGTCCAGGCCATCCTCGAGGGGGAGGGCGCCTTCTCGCGCCTCAAGTACGAAGGGGGCGTCCACCGGGTCCAGCGCGTCCCCGAGACGGAGTCCCAGGGCCGCATCCACACCTCGGCCGCGACGGTCGCGATCCTCCCCGAGGCCGAGGAGGTCGAGCTCGAGATCGCCGAGAAGGACCTGCGGCTCGACCTGTTCTGCGCCTCCGGCCCGGGCGGACAGGGGGTCAACACCACCTACTCCGCCGTCCGGATCACCCACCTCCCGACGAACACCGTCGTCCAGTGCCAGGACGAGCGCTCGCAGGTCAAGAACAAGGCGAAGGCGATGCGCGTCCTGAGGGCTCGCCTCTTCGAGGTGGAGCGGGAGCGCCAGGAGGCGGCCTACGCCGCCGACCGCAAGAAGATGGTCGGCTCGGGCGATCGGTCCGAGAAGATCCGCACCTACAACTTCCCGCAGTCCCGGGTGACGGACCACCGGATAGGGTTCACCTCCCACCGCCTCGGCGAGGTCCTCGACGGCAGGCTGGACGAGCTGATCGACCCGCTCGTCGCCCATTTCCAGGCCGAAAAGCTCAAAATGGAGCTCGCAAAGGCCTGACGCCCCCGGGACATCTCGTTCGCGACGCCAAACCTTTTTAGCGACGCCGCGCACCCACTCCTTCCCTCTCCCATCTCTCCCGAGGGACGAACGGCCGGGAGGGGTTCGTGTTCGAGACGGCCGAGCTGGGGAAGAAGCTCTCGAAGGAGGAGTACGCGGCGGAGCTCCCTGCGATCCGCGCACGCCTCCTCGCGGCGCAGTTCGCTCTCAGGTCGACGAAGGTCCCGGTGATCGTCGTCGTCGCTGGCGCGGACGGCTCCGGCAAGGGAGACACCGTCAACCGCCTTCTCGAGTGGCTCGACCCGCGCGGCGTCGAGACGAACGTCTTCGGCCCGCGCACCGACGAGGAACGCGACCGCCCCGCCGCATGGAGATTCTGGAGGACCCTCCCCGCGCGAGGGAGGATCGGCATCTTCTTCGGCTCCTGGTACACCGAGCCGGTCCTCAGGCGGACGACCGGGAAGATGGGCGGCGCTCGCTTCGACGCAGACCTCTCGCGCGTCGCCTTCTTCGAGAAGGAGCTCGCGAAAGACGGCGCGCTCTTCGTCAAGTGCTGGTTCCACCTCTCGAAGGACGCCCAGAAGAAGAGGCTGAAGAAGTTCGAGAAGGACCCCGAGACCCGCTTCAAGGTCACGCGCCTCGACTGGAAGCACTTCGGCCATTTCGACCGGTTCGTCGGCGTCGCCGAGCGCGCGCTCCGGATGACCGACACGCCGGAAGCCCCCTGGACGATCGTCGAGGCCGCCGATGACCGCTGGCGAGACCTCGCCGTCGGGCGCGCCCTCGTGGAGGCGCTCGAGACGCGCCTCGCTGCCGTCACCGCCGCGGACGCCAGAAAGGCCGCCGAGAGGAAGGCGGCGGAGAAGGCGGCGTCTGCAGCGCCGAAGAAGCCGGCCAGAGCGACGAAGGCGGTGAAAGCCGCCGGCGCTCCCGCCGGAGTCCTCTCCACGATCGACCTCGATCGGACCGTCTCCGAGGAGGAGTACAAGAAGGAGCTCCCTCGCCTGCAGGAGCGGCTCTCGAAGCTGGCCTGGGAGGGGAAGAGGAAGGGCGTCTCCACCGTCGCCGTCTTCGAGGGTTCGGACGCGGCAGGCAAGGGAGGAGCGATCCGCCGCGTGACGTGGGCTCTGGACGCCCGCCTCTACCGCGTCATCCCGATCGCAGCGCCGACCGACGAAGAGCGCGCGCACCACTACCTCTGGCGCTTCTGGAGGCACATCCCGCCCGGCGGGAGCTTCACGATCTACGACCGCTCCTGGTACGGGCGCGTCCTCGTCGAGCGGGTCGAGGGGTTCGCGAAGGAAGAGGAGTGGAAGCGGGCGTACCTCGAGATCAACGACTTCGAGGCCCAGCTCGTCGACTCGGGGATCGCCCTCTCCAAGCTCTGGCTCCACATCTCGCCGGAGGAACAGCTGCGACGGTTCCGCGAGCGGCAGGAAGTGGAGTGGAAGAAGCACAAGATCACCGACGAGGACTGGCGCAACCGAGAGAAGTGGCCCGCCTACGAGGTCGCCGTCGACGAAATGGTCGCCCGCACCTCCACGCACGACGCCCCGTGGACCCTCGTCTCCGCGACCGACAAGAAGGCCGCGCGACTGACCGTCCTCGGGACTCTCTGCGACCGGCTGGAAGAGGCCCTGTAGAGGCCGCTGGAGACCGTCAGGACCGCTCGAGGAGGTAGGCCGGGCCCCGCGGGGCCTCGACGACCGAGACCGCCTCGAAGCCCTCCGCGAAGAGTGCAGCGGCGGCGCGCCCGAAGCGCCGCCGCGCGGCGACACCCGCGGCGAGATCGTCGCGGAAGACCTCCGGAAAACCGGCCGGAAACGGCAGGAGGACCCGCTGCGCAGCCCCCCTCTCCTCCCCTGCTTTCCCCTTGAGGGCTCCCGGTTGCCCACTCCTCACGATCGGGAGCGACGCCTCGTCCGCGGCCGGCACCCGGGACGTCTCCCCGCGGGCGGCGCGTTCCACCGCAGGGCTCTCCAGCTTCCAGTGCACCTCGAACCGGTCGCTCGGGAGCTCGCCGTAGATGCCTCCGACCTTTCCGTAGAAGTCCGGGAGGAACACTGGGACGACCGCGCCGAGCCTCACGAGGTTCAGCCGCGCGTTGCGGAGCATGAACGGGTCGTACGTCCACGTGACGAGGCCGATGCCGCGCGCGAGGCACCACTCGCGCTGGTAGAGCTTGAGGAGGACCGACAGGCCGCGGCGTTGCGCGCCGGGCCGCACCGCCAGCAGGTGCGAGTGGATCGCCGGCCGCCCCAGGTTCGTCCGCGGAACCGCGTGAACGAAGCCGAGGAGACGGCTCCCCTCGAACGCGCCCGCGGTCATCCCTCCCGAGTGCGTGGCGGTGATCATGTCGGGCGGCGGCGGAACCATGAGGTCGGGGAAACCCCACGCCGCCTTCGCCGCCTGCGACGCCTCGGCGAACTCTGCGGGATTCCTCAGCTCCCGAATCTGCAGGCGTGCGCCCCTCACGCCTCCCCCTCCGAGAGGAGCGCGGCGAGGAGCGCCGCGCGCCGGGGCAGGTCGTCCAGCTCGACGTGCTCGCCCCGCGCGTGCGCACCCCCGCCGCGCGGGCCGAGCCAGTCGAGCGTCGGGATTCCCGCCGCCGCCGTCAGGTTGCCGTCGGAGGCCCCGCCGACGCGCGCCGCCGCGAGGCCGAAGCCGAGGGCCGCGGCCACCGCACGAGCGGTTCGGTAGAGGGCGAGCGACTCCGGCGTCGGCTCCATGGGCGGGCGCGAGACGACGGCCGAGACCTCCGCGCCGACCCGCGCGTCCGACGGCGTGAACGCACTCAGCCCCTCGCACATCCGCTCCCCCTCCGCCGCCGTCCAGAAACGGAAGTCGACCGTCACTTCCGCCGTCGGGGGGACGACGTTCCGCGCGCTTCCCGCGGACGCGAGCGTCGGAACGACGGTCGTCCCCGCATCGCGGTCGGCGAGGGCGTCGGCCCGGAGGGTGAACCGGGCCATCTCCAGGAGAGCCGACGCACCCTTCTCCGGCTCCAGCCCCGAGTGGGCCGGCACCCCGCGGAACCGCGCCACGGCCAGGCCGACTCCCTTGCGCGCCACCTTCGCCGCACCGCCGTCGCCCGACGGCTCCAGGACGAGAACCCGGTCCCTCCGCCGCGCCTCCTCGAGGATCCGCCCGCGCGAGGCGCCGCTCCCCACCTCCTCGTCGGAGGTGAGGAGGAGGGAGACGCCGCGTGTCGGCGAGAACGCTCCCTCGCCCGCCGCCGAGAGGACGGCGAGAAGGACCGCGACGCCTCCCTTCATGTCGAAGACCCCCGGCCCCGTCGCGAGGTTGCCCCCGGCGTGAAACGGCTGCGTCGCGAGCGTCCCGACGGGCCACACCGTGTCGAGATGCCCGAGGAGAAGCGTGCCGCCCTTCTCGGGACCGAGCCGGGCGAGCACGCCGTCGCCGCATCCCTCGAAGGCGATCCGCTCGACCGGGACCCCGCACGCCGAGAGGCGGGCACGCACCCATTCGGACAGCGCCGTGACGGCCGCGGCGTCCGCCGACGGGCTCTCCCTCGTCACGAGCGCCTCGAGGTCCCCGAGCATCGGGCCGGCTCTTGCCGAGAAGTACGCGAGGAGCCCGGCCGCGCCCGGCGCTTCCTTCACGCCGGCAGCTCCAGCGTCTCGAGCGTGAAGCGCGCCAGGACGTCCCGCCGTATCTCCACCCCCGTGCCGGGCCCGTCCGGCACCGGCATCAGGCCGTCCGCCGCCTCGGGCCGCGGCTCGACGATGTCCTCCTCGAAGTAGCGCGAGGACGACGAGGTGTCGCCCGGCTTCGTGAACCCGGGCAGGGTCGCAGCGGCGATGTTGTGCGCCCGCCCGACTCCCGACTCGAGCATCCCGCCGCACCAGAGGGGGACTCCCGCCGCCGTTGCCACCTCGTGGATCCGGAGCGCCTCGCCGTGCCCTCCCACGCGCCCGATCTTCACGTTGAGGACCCGGCACGCCCCGAGCGAGATCGCCGCGGCGGCGTCGGCGGCCGAGCGGATCGACTCGTCGAGACAGATGGGGGTCGAGAGCCGCCCGGCGAGCCGCGCGTGGTCCACGAGATCCTCGTGGTGGAGCGGCTGCTCGATGTAGTCGAGGCCGAACGCGTCGAGAGCAAGGAGCGGCTCCGAGGTTTCGAGCGTGTAGGCGGCATTCGCGTCCGCCGTGAGCGGCAGGTCGGGGAACGCCTCCCGCACGGCCGCCACCCGGTCGACGTCGGCTCCCGGCTCGATCTTCACCTTGATCCTCCGGTATCCCTGCGCCACGTGCCTCCGCACGGCCTCGACGGTCGCCTCGACCGTCGGCTGAAGGCCGAGGGAGACTCCCACCTCGATCACCGTCCGCGTGCCGCCGAGGTTTCGCGCGAGGGAAACGCCGTCCACTCGCGTGAAGAGGTCCCGGAGGGCCGCCTCGAGCGCCCCTTTCGCCATCCGGTTCCCGCGGACCCGCTCGGCAAGCCGGTCGAACGCCGGGGCGTCCGGAAGATCCCTCCCCAGGACGAGGGGAATCAGAAACCTCGAGAGGGCCGACCGGGCCGAATCCGTCGTCTCCGGGGAGTAGAACGGCCCGTCCTCGGCGACGCACTCCCCCCAGCCGGAGACCCCCTCCGAGATCGCCTCCACGAGGAGGAACCTCTTCCTCGCCGTTTCGCCGAACGACGTCCGGAACCGGAATTTCAGGGGCATCTCGACGAGCCGAAGGACGACCTTCTCGATCCTCACGCTTCCTCCCCTTCGGGCAACCGCGGGGCATCGTAGCGGAACGGGATGCACCGTCCTCCCCATCTCCCCCGGGCGGTGGCTGGCCTGCGCCCTGCGCCCTGCCCGACCGAGCAGAGCGTAGAGCGTAGACCAGACCCCTGCTCCTGGCAGTCGATTGACAGGGTTGCTGTCCGGAAATAGCATGAAGGGTTTCGGAGCCGGGCGGGTTTTCCACCTCGTCTCCCCCAAGAAAAGCCGCATGCAGAGTCTCTCTCCGTCCCGCGCCGTCCGGGCAGCCGTCGCACCCCTCGCCCTGGCGCTCCTTCTCGGCGCCTGCAGCCCGAAAAACCCCGAGGCCTCGAAGGCCCCGGCGGGTCCTCCAGGCAGGCTCGGAACGGCCGTCGTGTCGGGGCGCGTCTCCCTGGCTGGAGCGACCCCGGCCAACGAGAAGGTGACGATGACGACAGACCCGTTCTGCGACGGCCACAACCCGGGCGAGACGGAGCTGCCGGCGTACGTCGTCGGAGCGGACGGCGGGCTCGGGAACGTCCTCCTCCGCGTCACCGAGGGCGTCACGGGCGTCTACGCCGCGCCGGTGGAGGCGAAGCAGCTCGACCAGATCGGATGTGCGTTCTCCCCGCGCGTCCTCGCGCTGATGACCGGCCAGCCGCTCGACATCGTCTCGTCGGACGCCACTCTCCACAACGTACACGCCGCCGCGAAAGCGAACCCGCCCTTCAACCTCGGCATGCCCGCTCCCGGCACGCGCTACACGCGCACCTTCGAGAAGCCCGAGATCGTCCCCTTCAAGTGCGACGTCCACCCCTGGATGCGCGCCTGGGTCGCCGTCGTCCCCCACCCGTTCTTCGCGGTGACCGGGCCCGACGGCCGCTACGAGATCCAGCGGCTCCCCGCCGGGACGTACACGGTCGAGGCGTGGCACGAGAAGCTCCCCGCGCAGACGTTTGCCGTCACCGTCGCGGAGGGCGAGGCGGCGTCCCACGACGTCACCTTCGAAACCTCTGCCTCCTCTCCATCCTCCGCCTCCCCTGCCGCCCCGCCCGCATGAGGCCCGAGGACGATAGAGCGATGAAACCAGGAAGGTTCGTTCGCGTCTCCACGCGCACCGTCGCCGTCTCGGTCTTCCTGCTCCTCGTCGCGGGGGCGCTCGTCACGTCGACGGGCTCCGGCCTCGCCGTTCCCGACTGGCCGCTCTCCTACGGCAAGCTGATGCCGCCGATGGTGGGAGGGATCCTCTACGAGCACGGCCACCGGCTGATCGCGGCGACCGTCGCGACGATGGTCGGCCTCCAGATCCTCGTCCTCGGCTTCGGCCGGACCGACAGGACCACGTTTCGGCTCGGCCTCGCCGCTTTCGGCGCGATCCTCGGACAGGCGGTCCTCGGAGGGATCACCGTCCTCTTCCTCCTTCCGCCGGCCGTCTCCTCCGCGCACGCGGGGCTCGCGCAGATCGTCTTCGCCCTCACCGCGACGATCGCGCTCCGAACGTCGCGTACCTGGAGCCGCTTCTCCGAGCAGGCGCCGCGCGCCGCCCCGGACCCCGTCGTGCTCTCGAAGGCGTACCGCCTCGCGCTCCTGGCCGCCGGGGCGAGCTACGTACAGATCCTCCTCGGCGCCATCGTCCGCCACACGGGCGCCGGGCTCTCCATCCCCGACTGGCCCCTCTCCTTCGGCAAGATCGTCCCGACCGGGTCCGACTGGGCCGCGAGCGGCGTCCTCGCCCACTTCGCCCACCGGACGTTCGCCTGGGTCGTCGTCGCCCTCGTCGTCGCCGCGGCGCTCGCGCTACGGAAGCTGCGCGGCATTCCCGCCTTCGGAATGCTCTCCTCTCTCTGGCTCGTCCTCCTCGCCGCGCAGGTGACGCTCGGCGCGACGTCGGTCTGGACCGCGAAGGCCGTGGCGATCACCTCCGCCCACCTCGCCGTCGGCGGACTCCTCTGGATCACGGGCGTCCTCGCCGCAGTCCTCCTCGCGCGCATCAAGGCTCTCTTCACCGCCCCGGCGACGGCCGTCGCTCCCGCGGGCGACGCGGCTCCGGCGGCCGCATGAAGCAGCACCTGTCGGACCTCCTCGAGCTGACGAAGCCGCGCATCACGGTCTTCGTCGTCCTCACCGCCTTCCTCGGCTTCGCCGCGGGGACGGACGGGCCGCTCGCGGGCCTCGACATGGGGCTGCTCCTCCACACGCTCCTCGGCACGGCCCTCGTCGCCTCGGGCACGAGCGCCTTCAACGAGATCGCCGAGGTCGACCTCGACCGGCGCATGGCGCGCACTGCGACGCGCCCCCTCCCGGCGGGCCGCCTCCCGCTCGCCGAGGCGGTCGCCTTCGCCACGGTCCTCTCCGTCCTCGGCGTCGGCGAGCTCTGGTATTTCGCCAACGGCATCACCGCGTTCCTCGCGGCGCTCACGCTGACGAGCTACGTCTTCGTCTACACGCCGATGAAGACCCGCTCGCCCCTCTCGACGATCGTCGGCGCGATCCCCGGCGCCCTGCCGCCGCTCGGCGGCTACACGGCCGCCGCGGGAGCGATCGGCGCGCCGGGCCTGGCCCTGTTCGCGATCCTCTTCCTCTGGCAGATGCCGCACTTCTACGCCATCGGCTGGAGGCACCGCGCGGACTACGGCGCTGCCGGTTTCCGGATCCTCTCGACCGTCGACCCCTCCGGGCGCAGCTCCGCGCGCCACGCCCTCGCGTTCGGCCTGCTGCTCGTCCCGGTCAGCGTCCTGCCGACGCTCCTCGGCACCGCGGGCCTCGTCTACGCCGCCGGCGCCCTCCTCCTCTCGGCCTGGTTCGCGGGCACCGCCGTCCGCTTCTTCCGCGAGACGACCGACGGCGCCGCGAAGTCGATGTTCCTCGCCTCCATCGCCTGGCTCCCGGCGATCGTCGTCCTCCTCCTCGCCGACCGCGTCGCGGGCGGATGAGCGCCCCTCCCCTCGTCTCGATCGAGGGGCTGAGCCGAACGTACGGCGACCGCCTCGCCCTCGACCGCGTCTCCTTCGACGTCGCGCCGGGCGAGCTTTTCGCCCTCCTCGGACCGAACGGCGGCGGGAAGACGACGCTCTTCAAGCTCCTCGCGACGCTGATCCCGCCGTCGGAGGGGACGTTCCGCGTCGACGGCCTCGCGCCCGACGGCTCCCTGCGCGAGCTGCGGCGGCGGCTCGGCGTCGTCTTCCAGTCGCCGAGCCTCGACCGCAAGCTGACCGTCCGCGAGAACCTCCACGTTCACGGGGCGATCCTCGGCCTCGGCGGTCGGGCCCTCGGCGCGCGTGCCGGCGAGCTCCTGGCGCGGATGGGCGTCGACGACCGCGCGCGCGACCTCGTCGAGACCCTCTCCGGCGGCCTCGCGCGCCGTGTCGAGATCGCCAAGGCGCTCCTCGGCGCCCCGAAGGTCCTCCTTCTCGACGAGCCGTCCACAGGCCTCGACCCGATCGCGAGAAGGAGCCTGCGCGCGCTCCTCGCCGAGCTCGCGCGCGGCGGCACCACCGTCCTCCTCACGACGCACCTCTTCGACGAGGCCGAGGAGGCGGGACGCATCGGCATCCTCGACCGCGGCCGCCTCGTCGCGCTCGGCTCGCCCGTCGACCTGAAGCGCGAGGTCGGGGGCGACGTCCTCGTCCTCGCGACCGACTCGGACGAGGAGGCCGCGGCTCTCGCGACCGACGTCGCCGCTTCGCTCGGTTCGAGCTTCGTCCCGAAGGCCGGCCGCGTCGGCGCCGTCGGCGCGACGGTGCGCGTCGAACGCCCCGACGGCCCCGCTCTCGTCCCCGTCCTGGCGGCCGCCTTCCCCGGACGTTTCCGCTCTCTCACTCTCGGCGCCCCATCCCTCGAGGACGTCTTCGTCGACCGGACCGGCCACCCCTTCGAGGAAGCCGGGGCCGTCGGCGGGAGAGCCGCGTGAGGGCCGCCCGGGCGCTGGCCTGGCGCGAGATCGTCCGCTTTCTGAGGCAGCCAAGCCGCATCGTCGGGGCCTTCGCGCCGCCGCTCCTGGCCTGGCTCCTCCTCGGCGCCGGGTTCGGCTCCTCGTTCCGCGTCCCGGGCGGGGGCGGCGCGAGCTACGTGGCGTACTTCTTCCCCGGTACCGTCGTCCTCGTCGTCCTCTTCGCGGCGATCTTCTCGACGATCTCCGTCATCGAGGACCGGCGCGAGGGGTTCCTCCAGGCCGTCGTCGTCTCGCCGGTCTCCCCGCTGGCCGTCGCGGCCGGGAAGATCGCCGGAGGCACGCTCCTCGCCCTCGCGCAGGGAGGGGCACTCCTCCTCCTCGCGCCCGTCCTCGGATACACGCCGTCGATGGCGGCGCTCGTTCCGGCCCTTCTCGTCCTCGCGTTCGTGGCGCTCGCGCTCACGGGCCTCGGCCTCGCCATCGCCTGGATGCTCGAGTCGACGCAGGGCTTCCACGCCATCATGAATCTCTTCCTGATACCGATGTGGTTCCTGTCGGGCTCGTTCTTCCCCTCCGAGGGAGCCCCCGCGTGGCTGCGGGCCGCGATGGCCGTCAATCCCCTCACCTACGGCGTCGCCGCCCTCCGCCACGCCCTCGACGCCGCGGCCTCCGGCCTCCCGTCGTCCGGCCTCTCCGTCGCCGTCACGTTCGCATTCGCCCTCGGCGCCGTCCTCGTCGCCGCCGCCGTCATCAACCGGTATCCTGCCGGTCCCGACCGCGCCGCGTTCCGCTCCCGGAGGAAGAAGCCTTGACGTCCGCAGCCCCCTCCTCGCGCGTCCCCCCCCTCCTCGCAACCGCCCTCGTCGTCGTCCTCCTCGCCGTCGTCGCGGTGGGCCTCTGGCTCGTGATGAGCCGCCCCTCGGGCGGCCCCGACCTTCCCCGCCTCGGCGCGGCGCCCGAGTTCACTCTCGTCTCCGAGCAGGGCAGGACGGTGACGCGCGCCGACCTCGCGGGCAGGGTCTGGATCGCCGACTTCATCTTCACGCGGTGCGGCGGCAGCTGCCCGATCCTCTCCGCGCGAATGGCCGCGCTCGCCGAGCGGACGGCCACGGTCCCTGGAATCCGCTTCGTCTCCTTCGGCGTGGACCCCGAGTACGACACTCCCGAGATCCTCGCCGAGTACGGGCGCAAGCTCGGCGCCGACCCCGCGCGCTGGACCTTTCTCCACGGCGACCGGCCGGTGATCCGCGCCCTCATCAAGGACGGTTTCAAGCTCGCCATCGAGGACGGCGTCGCCGACAGCGTCGAGCCGATCCTCCACTCCACGCGCTTCGTCCTCGTCGACGGCGAGGGGACGATCCGCGGCTACTACGACGGCATGGAACAGCCCCCGGTCGACGAGCTCGAGAAGGACGCCCGGGCCCTCGCGGCAGCACTGAAAGAGCCGCGGTGAGCTTCGCCGACCTTCCGACCGTCAACGCCTTCCTGAACGGCACGGCCGCGACGCTCCTCGTCACGGGCTTCGTCCTGATCCGCTCGGGGAAGCGCGAGGCCCACCGGCGCGTGATGACCTCGGCCTTCGCCTGCTCGATCCTCTTCCTCGTCTCCTACCTCGTCTACCACGCCGAGGTCGGGAGCGTCCGTTTCCAGGGGACGGGCACCGTCAGGACCGTCTACCTTTCGATTCTCCTGACGCACACCGTCCTCGCCGCCGCCGTCCCGTTCCTGGCCGTCGCCACGATCGTCCTCGCGCGCAGGGAGCGGTTCGAAAGCCATCGACGCCTCGCACGGGTCACCCTTCCCGTCTGGCTCTACGTCTCCGTCACCGGCGTCGTCATCTACCTGATGCTCTACCGCATGAGCTTCTGACGCCGGCGACCCGGGGGATTCCCGGGCCCCGGCGGAGCGGGTGCGTTCAGCGTTGCGGAGGGCTCGTCGCGGCGTTTGCGGTGGCCGCCTCGCGGACGATCCGCGTCACCGTCTCGACCCCCTCGGCGAACCAGTCGGCGCGCATCCTCTCGTTCACGCCGTGGATCCCCGCGGCGTCGTAGTAGTTCACGCGAAACGGGAGCGCCCCGTACGCCGGGATCCCGCGGGAGCGGAAGACCCGGTTCTCCGAGAGCCCCGGCCCGAGGACGGGAGCGACGACGGCGCCCGGAAAGCGGCTCGACAGGACCCGGCGCAGCACCGTGTAGAGCCCCTTCTCGGGCGAGGCGGGCTCGCCCTTCGCCGAGAGAAGGGTCGTCACCTTCACGCCCGGATCGTCGATCGCCTTCACCGCGTCGGCGAGGAACGCCTCCGGGCTCGTCGAGGGCAGCAGGCGCACGTCCACCTCGGCCCAGGCGACCCTCGGATGGGCGTTCACCGCCTCGCTGTCCGTGCCGAGTCGCGTCACCGCCACGGTGTCCGAGAGGAGGAGCTTCTGCCACGGTGTGACCTGCCGGAGAACCCCTTCGGGATCGCGCGCCACGTCCGCGGCGATCCGGCGGAGCGAGGCGGCCTGGTCGGGCGGACGAACACGCGAAAGCGCGACGAGCTGCCTCTCGAGGACCGGCTCGAGGCGCACCGGCCGGGGCATCGCAGCGATGCGCGCGACGGCCCGCGCCACGCGCACGGCCGGTCCCGACTCGTCCGCCGCTGCCGCGTGCCCGCCGGCTCCGCCCGCCTCGAGCCGCAGCCAGAGCGCCCCCTTCTGCTGAACCTCGATGCCGAACCAGCGCGCCCTGTCGACGATCGTCTCGACGTCCCCCCCTTCGCCGAGGACCTCCCCGACGCCGGCGACCCAGCCGGGCCTCTTCTCGAACACCGCGGCGACGCCGAGCCGGCCACCCCGCTCCTCGTCCGCCGTCGCCAGGAAGACGACATCCCGCGAGAGGGACCTCCCCGAGCGCTTCAGCGCGAGGAACGCCTCGAGCTGGGCGATGCCGAGCCCCTTCGTGTCGAGGACGCCGCGGCCGTAGAGGAGATTGTCGTTGAACAGGGCGGCCGCGAACGGCGGGCGCTCCCAGCCGGCGGCGCTCGCCGGCACGACGTCGATGTGGTGGTGAAGGAGGAGCCCCTGCTCGCGGCCCGTCCCGCGCAACCTCGCGTACAGGTTCGCCCGTCCCGGCTCGGGCTCGAAGATCTCCGCCTCGACCCCCTCCTTCGCGAGGAGCTGCTTCAGGTAGAGCGCTCCGCGGATCTCGTTCCCCGGCGGGTTCGACGTGTCGAGACGCAGGTAGGCGCGGAGCCTCTCGACGGCGGGGGGCAGCGCCCCCGCCCCGGCGGCCCCGCCAGCGCCGAGAAGGGCGAGAGCGGCGGCGAGGAGGAGCGACGCGCGCTTCTGCGACATGCCCTGAGCTTATGCGATGGCAAGATCCGCACGTGCCGACCTGGGCCGACCTCCTCGCCGAAGGGCGTTCTCTTCTTTCTTCTCCCGCCTTCGCGCCTTACGAGGCCGAGGAGCTCCTCGCCTTCGCGGCGGGGCGGCCCCGGGCCTGGTTCCACGCCCGGCGCCGCGAGGAGGCGGACGCGAGTGAGGCCTCGCGCTTCCTCGCCCTTGCCTCGCGCCGCGCCTCGGGCGAGCCGCTCCAGTACCTCCTCGGCGAGTGGGAGTTCCTGGGGCGCACGTTCCGCGTCGACCCTCGCGCCCTCATTCCCCGCGGCGAGACCGAGGCGATCGTCGAGATGGCCCGCGCCGCCGCGCCCGCGGCCCACGCGATCCTCGACGCCGGGACCGGGAGCGGCATCCTCGCCGTCTCTCTCGCCCTCGAGAGGTCCGAAGCGCGCGTCGTCGCCGTCGACCGCTCCGAGGCCGCGCTCGCGCTCGCGCGGACGAACGCCCGCCTTCACGGCGTGTCCGGGCGCGTCCATTTCGTCGCATCCGACTGGCTCTCGGGCCTGGCGCTGCACCCGCTCTTCGACCTCGCCGTCGCGAACCCCCCCTACGTCCCGCGCCTCGACGCGCCGCACATCGACAGGACCGTCTCCGACCACGAGCCGCATCTCGCCCTCTTCGGCGGCGACGACGGCCTCGACGCCGTCCGCGTCCTCCTCCGGGAGCTTCCCGGGAGGCTCCAGCCCGGAGCGCCGTTCCTCTTCGAGATCGGTTACGGGCAGGCCAGCGAGGTGAGCGGACTCGTCGAGGCGTCGCCCTCCTTCTCGCTCGAGGACGTCCGCCTCGACCCGGCCGGGATCCCGCGCACGGTCGTCGCCCGGCGGCGATAGCAGGGCATCGACGGGCCCCGTCCCCTCGCCGACCCCGTACTAAACTCCGCCCGCTTTGGACGCCTTCCTCGTCTCCGGCCCCTGCCGCATCTCCGGCGAGCTCGCCGTCTCCGGCGCGAAGAACGCCGCGCTGCCCGACCTCGCAGCCGCCCTTCTCTCCGAGCGGCCCGTCTCTCTCGACCGCCTTCCCGCCGTCGCCGACATCCGGACGATGAAGAAGCTCCTCTCCGGCATGGGCGTGACGGTTTCGGGCGAGGCGCCGGGGACGGTCACGCTCGACGCCTCCCGCATCGTCTCCACCGAGGCGCCCTACGACCTCGTCCGGACGATGCGCGCCTCGATCCTCGTCCTCGGGCCGCTCCTCGCCCGCTTCGGCGAGGCGCGCGTCTCGCTCCCGGGCGGCTGCGCCATCGGCGTCCGCCCCGTCGACCTCCACATCATGGCGTTCGAGGCGATGGGCGCGCGCATCGCCGTCGAGAAGGGATACATCCACGCGCACGTCTCGCGCGTCGGTCCCGGACGCGGGCGGCTCACCGGCGCCACGGTCCGCTTCCCGCAGGTCACCGTCACCGGCACCGAGAACGTCCTGCTGGCGGCGACCCTTGCCCGTGGCGTCACGACGATCGAGAACGCCGCCCGCGAGCCCGAGGTCGTCGACCTCGCGGCGCTCCTCGTCTCGATGGGGGCGCGCATCTCGGGAGCCGGCACGGCGACGATCGTCGTCGAAGGGCTCGAGGCCCTTTCCGGCACCGCGGTGCCGCACGCCGTCCTCGCCGACCGGATCGAGGCGGGGACCTACGCCACCGCCGCCGCGATCACAGGCGGCGACGTCACGCTCCGCGGCGCCCGCGAGGAAGACCTGCCCACCTTCGTCTCGGCCCTCCGGTCTTCCGGGGTCGACGTCTCGACGACGGGCGCGGGCCTCCGCGTGTCGCGCAGCGGCCCGCTTCGTCCGGTCGACGTCGAGACCGCCCCGCACCCCGGCTACCCGACCGACCTGCAGGCCCAGTGGATGGCGTTGATGACGCAGGCCGAGGGCACCTCGCGCGTCGTGGAGACGATCTTCGAGAATCGCTTCCTCCACGCCGCCGAGCTCGTCCGGCTCGGCGCAAGCGTCCGCGTCGAGGGGCACACCGCCTTCGTCACGGGCCCGACGCGCCTCGAGGGGGCCACCGTCACCGCGTCCGACCTGCGCGCCTCGGCGGCGCTCGTCCTGGCCGCCCTCGTCGCCGAGGGAGAGACCCTCGTGAGGCGCATCTACCACCTCGACCGGGGCTACGCGGCGATGGAGGAGAAGCTCTCCTCGCTCGGCGCCCGCGTCGCGCGCCTCCCGGGGTGAGTGGCATGCGGCGCGGGGTTTCGCATGCGGCGCTCGCCGTCGGTGCGCTCCTCGCCCTCGCGCCGGCGGCCGCGCAGACGTCGGCGCCCGTCGCCCGAACCACCTCCACTCCGGTGTCCGCGCCAGCCCCCGCGCCGATCATCACGACCGAGGCGCTCCGCGCCCTCGAACGCGAAGCTGCCGAGGCGGCCCGCGCCGAGGACTGGCCCGACGTCCTCGCCCATCTCGGTCCGCTCTACCGCCTCGCACCCGCCCGCTACGCCGACGGCCGCTTCGACTTCCTCGCGGCGCGCGCCCTGGCCGGGCTCGGCCGGATCGACGAGGCCCTCGTGCGGTTCGAGCGCTACGTCGCGACGGGAGACATCTTCGACGTCCCGGCCCGCCTCGCCGCTGCCCGCTTCCGCTTCCAGAAGGGAGACGGCCTCGGCGCCCTCGAGCTCCTCTACCCGCTCCTCCAGAGGAAGGAGGGCGCCGTCGCGCGCCGCGCCCTGCGCACCGCCCTGGACGCCCTCGAGACCCGCTTCGATCCGGTCGCCCTCTCGCGACTCGTCGCCGCGCAGCCGCAGACGCCGGCCCGCGAGCGGCGCCGTCTCCAGGCGCTCCGGGCCGAAGCGCTCGAACGCGAAGGGGCCGCCGCGGAGGCCACGGCGCTGCGACTCTCCCTCCTGGCCGAAGGGCGGCGCGACGACGCCGCGGCGACGCTCCTCGCCCGGGAGCTCAGGGGAAGGGAGCCGAAGGACCTGCCCGACGCCGTCCTGCGTCTCCTCGTCGACACGGCACGCTCCCAGCGCGACCTCGAGCTCGCCGAGCGTCTGGCCGCCGAGCGCGAGCGGCGCGCCCTCGCCGGTCGCGACGCCGCCGAGACCGCGACGGCCCGCTTCGAGCTCGCCCGACTGCGCGGTTCCCGCGGCCGCTTCGCCGAGGCCGCGAAGGGGCACGAGACGCTCCTCGCCGCGATGCCGAAGACGTTCCGCGCCCCGCGCGACAAGAAGGACGACGGCTACGGGACGGCTTCCTTCGCCGGCCGCGTCCGCTTCAACCTCGGCGCGATGAAGGAGAAGCTCGGCGATCTCGACGGCGCCGTCGCCGAGTTCCGCCGGGTCGAGGACGGCAAGGCCGGTCCCGCCGGGCTCGCCGTCCTGCAGCGGGCGCGCCTCGAGATCCGGCGCGGCCAGCTCGACCGCGCCGAGGAGCTCCTCCTCCGGCCGAAGATCGCGGCAGAGGCCGGACGTATCGAGGCGCTCCTCCTCCTCGTCGAGCGGCGTGCGCAGGCGGGCGACGGCGCGGGGGCCGCCCGGGCGCTGGCGCCGGTCGAGGCGCTCGCGAAGGCGCGCCGCCTCGAGGAGCCCTGGGCTTCGGAGATCGCCTTCTGGAGGGGCCTCGTCGCGCACACGCGGCGGCTCCCCGAGGCCGCGCTCGCCAGCTGGGCGTCGGTCCTCGCCTCGGTCCCGGGCTCTTTCGCCGCCGAGCAGGCCGCCGCCCGCATCGCCACCCTCCCCGCCGCCGTTCGAGCAAAGTTCGTAAGTGCGTCGCGCACCGAGGGCGAGAAGCTCCTCTCGTCGGGAGATCCCCGCGCGGCCCGGGTGCGCCTCCTGCCCGCAGCCCTTCTCGGCGATGCCGCCGGCCTCGACTCCCTCAGGGTCGCCTACTCGCGCCTTCCGGGCTACGCGGAGATCCTCCTCGCCCCCGAACTCCCCGACGAGACTCTCCCCGACCTCTGCGGCGATGCCGCCGCCTGCCGGCTCCTCCAGCTCGGCCTCGCCCAGGACGCCGAGCCGATCGTCCGCGACGCGCGCAGGCTCGACACCCTCCTTGGCTGCCTCGTCGCCGCGCGCCTCGCCGAGGACGCCGATGCGGGCCCCGCGGCGCTCGAGGCCGCCGACGCCCTCTCCCGGAAAGTCCCGCGCGATTTCCTCCTCGACCTCGCACCGCGCACCGTCCGCCGCGGCCTCGCCCCCCGCCCCTTCGACCGGCTCGTCGCCCAGACGGCGGCCGAGCTGGGCGTCCCGAGGGACCTCCTCTACGCCGTCATGCGCCAGGAGAGCCGGTTCGACCGCGAGGCGGCTTCTCCGGCGGCCGCGCGCGGCCTCATGCAGCTCACCCTCCCCGCCGCGGGCGAGGCGGCACGCGAGCTGAACGAGGAGCCCCCTGCCTATGCCGAGCTCTACGACCCGGCGCGCTCGATTCGCCTCGGCGCGCGGACGTTGCGTTCGCTCCTCGACCGCTTCGGCGACGACGCCGCTCTCGCCGCCTCGGGCTACAACGCCGGCGCCGGCCAGACCGTCCTCTGGAGCGGCGGGAGCGACCGGCCGGCCGAGGCGCTCCTGGCGGCGATCAGCTACGCCGAGACACGCACCTACGTGCGGCGCGTCCTGGCGAACCGCCGGGCTTACCGGCTCGCGCTTCCCGCCGACGAGTCGATCGGCGGACGCCGGTAGACGAGGACCCGCGTCTTCGCGCGGAGCCCCGCCGTCCACTCCTCCACCTGCTCGTTGAGGAGGCGTTCGCGCAGGAGCTCGCGGACCTGGTCCTGGACCTCGACGAACGGAGGGAGCGTCTCGACGCCGCGCGCAGCGGCCTCCGTTCGGAAGGGCCCGTCGTAGAAAGCCCGCAACGCCTCGTCCGTCACCTTCACCGTCGGCAGGAGCCTCTCGCGGGCGTAGCTCTCGAGGGCGATGCCGCGCCGGATCCAGTCGTGCACCTCGTCGCGGCTCGTCCGGGCACGCTCCAGGACGCGGTCGAACGGCTCGCCCGACGAGGCCTCGTAGCGCGCGGCCAGCTCGTCGAGCTTCGCGTTCACCTCGGCCGGGTCGGGCTCGAGACCCGTCAGGAGGCGCAGCTCCTTCTCGCGCAGCAGCTCGACGACCCGCATGTCGAGAAGCCGGTCGCGATAGGCGAGCTCGGCCTCCCCTTCCCGTCGCGGCAGGAAGCCGATCGCTGCCAGGCGCGAGATCTCACCCTCCAGGACGATCTCCGTGCCGACGACCGCCGCGATCCGGTCGAGCGTCACCGAAGGACCAGTCGTCGACGGTGGAGGGTCCTCCGCGGCGGCGGACCCGCCCGAAACGAAAGCGAGGAAAAGGGCTGCGACGAGGATCCCCATCGGCGCGATCGTACGACGCCCGGCCGGCGCGGGGCGGTCCGAGGGTGTCGCGGCGTTGCGTGCCGGTTCCCGCTGGTAGCATCCGGGCGTGACCTCCACCGCTGGTGCCCCCGGGCGCCTCCTCGTCGTCGCCACCCCCATCGGCAACCTCGAGGACCTCTCCCCACGGGCCCTCGCGGCCCTTCGCGACGCGAGCCTCGTCCTCTGCGAGGACACCCGCCGCACCGGCAACCTCTTCGCGAGGTACGGCGTCACGACGCCGCGGGTCTCCTGCCACGAGCACAACGAGTTTCGGAGGATTCCCGAGATGCTCGAACGCCTCGCGTCGGGCGAGACGCTCGCGCTCGTCTCCGACGCCGGCACGCCCGGCGTCTCCGACCCGGGGCGCCTCCTCGCTGCGGCCGTCGCCGAAGCCGGGTACCGCGTCGAGCCGATTGCCGGGCCGTCTGCCGTCGCCGCCATTCTCTCCATCTCCGGCTTCCCGGCCATCCCGTTCTCGTTCCTCGGATTTCCGCCCTCCCGCCACGGCGAGCGCTCCCGCTGGTACGCCCGCTTCGCCGCCCGCGACGAGACCCGCATCCTCTTCGAGTCCCCCTATCGCATCGTGGCCTCCCTCGAGGAGATGGGCCGCGCCTGGGGCGATCCGCAGGTCTGCCTCGGTCGCGAGCTGACCAAGCTCCACGAGGAGGTCCTGCGCGGCACGGCGTCCGCCGTTGCGGCGGTCCTCGCAAAGCGCCCCGGCATCAAGGGCGAGATCGCCGTCGCCGCCGCACCATCGGCCGCAGCGGTGCCCACGGGCCCGTCGGAGCTGCCGGAAGGCGGTTCCGGAGGGGAGCCCGTCGACGACGACTCCGCCACCGGCGAATGAGCCAACCCGCCGTCCGCGTACGCGACCTCGTCAAGGCCTTCGAGGTCACGCGCAAGTCGCCCGGTCTCGCGGGCGCGCTCAAGGGGCTCTTCCGCGCGGAGACGACGACCCTCACCGCCGTCGACCGCGTCTCCTTCGACCTCGACCGCGGCGAGATGGTCGGCTACATCGGCCCGAACGGCGCCGGGAAGTCGACGACGATCAAGATGCTCACCGGCATCCTGACGCCGACGTCCGGCGAGGTCTCCGCCCTCGGCTTCGTCCCGTGGCGCGACCGCCGCGCCTACACGAAGTCGATCGGCGTCGTCTTCGGCCAGCGGACCCAGCTCTGGTGGGACATCGCCGTCGTCGAGAGCTTCCAGCTCCTCCGCGAGATCTACGGCGTCTCCGAGGCCGACTACGCGCGCCGGATGAAGGTCTTCGACGACCTCCTCGACGTCGGCCGCCTCCTCCCGCAGCCGGTCCGGAAGCTTTCCCTCGGCGAGCGGATGCGCTGCGACCTCGCCGCCTCGCTCCTCCACGAGCCGACGCTCCTCTTCCTCGACGAGCCGACCATCGGCCTCGACGTCGTCGCCAAGGCGAACGTCCGGTCGTTCCTGAAGGAAGCGAACAGGCGCCTCTCCACGACCGTCATCCTCACGACGCACGACCTCGACGACATCGAGGAGCTGTGCGAGCGCGTCGTCCTCATCGACCACGGCCAGGTCCTCTGGGACGGCAGCCTGCGCGGCCTGCGCGACCGCCACCTCCCCGAGGCGCGCATCCGCTTCGACCTGAACCCGATCCCCGCCGACGACCCGGCCGAGCTCGCCGTCGGCCCGTGGCGCGCGGCGCGCGTCTCGCAGGGCCGGTACCAGATCGTCGTCGACAAGCGCGAGGTGTCCACCGCCGACGTCCTCAGGGAGGTCGTCCGCGACCTCCCCGTCCTCGACCTCGCGGTCGGCGAGCCCGACATCGAGGAGGTCGTCGCCCGCATTTACCGCGAGAATGCCGCGCTCCGGAAACCCGCCGAGGACGCCCTGGCCGAGGGCGCCGCTCCCGGCGTCGTCGCCCATCGCGGCGTCCGCCGGGGCTGAGGCGGCGGACGCAGAGATGTCCGGGACGACCGCCCTCGCCTTCGCGCGGCCCTACCTCGCCTTCGCGCGCACCTCGTTCCTGAACCTCCTCGCCTACCGCGCGCGCTACTTCGTCGGCATCCTGACGTATTTCTTCAACGCCACCGTCTGGTACTACATCTGGCGCGCCCTCTTCCACGAGAAGGGCGACGGCGCCACGCTCGGCGGGTTCACCTTTCCGCAGATGCTCACCTACGTCACGACGGGATGGGCGCTGCGCAGCTTCTACTTCAACGAGGTCGACCGCGAGATCGCGAGCCAGGTCCGCGAGGGGCGCCTCGCGATGACCCTCATCAAGCCCGTCGACATCCAGGCCATGACGCTCTCGCAGGCGCTCGGCGAGAGCGCCTTCCGCCTCGTCCTCTTCACGATCCCCATCGGCGTCCTGCTCGGCCTCGTCTACCCGATCCTCCCGCCGGCAGGCCCGGCGGCCCTCGGCCTCTATCTCCTCTCCGGGCTCCTCTCGGCCCTCCTCGTCGGGTCGATCAACTTCTGCGTCGGCCTCATCGCAATTCGCACCACCTCGATCCTCGGCGTCCTGCGCGCCAAGTACCTCGTCCTCGAGCTCCTGTCCGGCCTTCTCGTCCCCGTGGCGTTCTTCCCCGAGCCGGTTCGGAAGGTCCTCGTCTGGCTCCCCTTCCTCCACATGAACGACACGCCCGGGCGCATCTGGCTCGGCCTCGCCACGGGCGCCGACGCGGCGCGCGCTCTCGCCCTCCAGGCCGGGTGGACGCTCCTGCTCCTCCTCCTCGGCCGCGTCCTCTGGAACGCGACCGCGCGGCGCATCGAGGTCCAGGGGGGGTGAGCGTGAAGAGCCTCCGCTTCCACGGGCGCCTCCTCGCGCTCTACTTCGCGCAGTACGTGAAGGCGCGCCTCGCCTACCGGGCCGACTTCGCGACGGCGGTCCTCGCCTCGTTCCTCGGGACGGCCGCGTCGTTCTCGGTCGTCCTCCTCCTCTTCTCGCGCTTCCCGCACCTGGCCGGCTGGAGCTTCCCCGAGATCGTCTTCCTCTACGGCTTCTCGCTCCTGCCGTACGGCCTCTTCTCGGTCCTCTCCCTCAACCTCTACGAGTTCGCCGACCGCTACCTCGTGGAGGGGCGCTTCGACCGCATCCTCCTGCGCCCCGTCTCCCCGCTCTTCCAGATCTACTTCGAGAGCTTCCGCCTCGAATCGCTCCAGGAGGTCGTCACCGGAACGGTCGCCATCGCGTGGGCCGTCTCACGGCTCCCCGACCTCTCGCCGCTGGGCCTGGCGCTGCTTCCGCTCTGGGCCGTCTTCGGAGCCGTCATCTACCTTTCGGTCTTCGGCATCCTCACGGCTTCGAGCTTCTGGATCGAGGACCGGGTCGGCCTGGCGCCGCCGGTCTTCAACCTCATGGCCTTCGGCCGCTACCCCATCACCATCTACGACCTGAAGGTGAAGGTCCTGCTCTCCACCGTCATTCCCTTCGCCTTCGCGTCGTTCTACCCGACCACCCTCGCCCTGAAGCGCGCCGACTTCACCCCGTTCTTCTGGGCCGTCCCGGCCGTGGCGATCCTCTTCGCCCTCCTCAACCGCGCCCTCTGGCGCAGGGGCATCGCGAGGTACGGCTCGACCGGCAGCTGAACTCTCAGCTGCTCCCGCCCCGCGTCCCCTCCCCTTGAGCCCGCCCCTCTCCCCCGCCCGCCTCCCTTATTCGTGCGCGCCTTCGGCGCGGGCAGTCGTTGAAGCGGGAGAGGGCCGGGACGGGGACCGGCGATACGAAATGAAGAGGGCGTCGTCGGCTTTCGCCGAGGACGCCCTTTGGAAGAAAAGCGAAAGGAGTCGGCCTACGCCGTGCGCTTGCCGTATTCCTTGTCGAGGTAGAGGACCGAGCCGGGACGGTCGGCGACCATCCGGATCTTGTCGACGATCTCGGTGACGCGCGCCTCCTCCTCGACCTGCTCCGTCACGAACCACTGCAGGAAGACCTGCGTCGCGGTGTCGCCCTCGGCGGCGGCGAGGTGGTAGAGCTTGTGGATGCGGGCGGTGACGTCCTTCTCGTGCGCGAGCGTCTTCTCGAACGTCTCGAGAGCCGTGCCGAAGGTGGTGGCGGGCGCCTTGGCGTCCTTCCAGCCGATCGACGCGCCGCGCGCGAGCATGTAGTCGACGAACTTCGTCGCGTGCGCCATCTCCTCCTGGAACTGGACACGCATCCACCGCGCGAAGCCCTTGTAGGCCTTCGACTCGAAGTCGGCGGACATGGCGAGGTAGAGGTAGGCGGCACCGATCTCGGCCGACACGTGCTCGTCGAGGGCCGCCTTCAGTTTTTCAGGAATCATGATTCACTCCTTCAGTCTGCCGAGCGGTCTTCCAGCGCAAGTTTCTCGTCGGTGGCGAGCATCGCCAGGAGCGAAGGCCACGACACGTCGGGCTGTTCGACGAAGGCGTTCAGGAAGATCGCCACGTCGCGCCCGCCGTGCGCCGACACCAGGTCGGCCACCGCCTTCTTCAGGAGGAGCTCCGGCGGCTCGGCCACCGGGCCGTCGGCCGTCAGGCTCGGGCCCTCGTGAGGAAGGTCCAGCGCCACGAGGAAGGCCTCGATCATCTCGGCCTTCGCGCCGACCAGGCCGGCCGAGATGACGAACAGGGAGAGGTCCTCCGCTCGCTTGTCGCGGAGCGTCTTCCGGACGTAGCCCTTTCGGACGTCCTCCGGGAAGCGCTCGAAACGGTTGAGGGGGACGCGCTGGAGCGTCAGGACGCTCCCGGCGATCTTGTCGGGGATCTCGTCGTCCTCGCAGGCGACCAGGACGATGGCGTCGATTTCGGAGTTCGAAAGGCGGCGGAAAATCTCGTACGGCTTCATCGTTGCAGGGACGGAGGATAGCGCGAACGCATCCTTCGCGACCGCCCGAGCGGAAATGAGTGAGAATGGGCGGCTTGTTAGTCCTCCACGGAACCCCCCTTCCCCCGACAGGCCCGCTCCCCGGAGCCGGGTTCTTTCTGTGGGGAGAAGGGGCGCACGTCGGCGCCCGGCAGAAGCCCGAGCACCCGCGGCACCTCGATCCCGCGGCTCTCGAGAGCGCGCTGAAGGCGGCTGGCCTGGCCGTCGCGGCGACCGGGCACGTCCGCCCCGGGCGCCTCGTCCTGACGCTCCCCACCCTCCGGTCGCGCCCCGTCCCCTCCCATCCGGCTCTCCGCGAGGACGAGGACTACGCCAACGGAGAGATCGTCCTCAAGGCGTTCGAGGTCGAGGGGCTCGTCCTTCCCGCCGGGCGCGCCTTCGACGCCCTCACCGCCATGGGCGAGGCTCCCGAGCGTCCGGGTCTCCTCCTCGGCGACGATGTCGACTACTGGGTCGCCGTCGCCGCGTGGGTCCTCGACCTGCTCCAGCGGCGCCGGATCGTCCCGGCTTTCGAGGACGGGCACGCCCGCTGGCGCCCTGTCTTCAACGACCCTCACGAGAAGGACCGCGCCGACCTCTTCTCCCAGGCAATGCCCCCCTCGAGCCGCGCCATCGGCTGGCCGGGCGCCTCGGCGGAGGGCCTCTACCCCACTTCGGCCTTCCTCCTGCGGGGCGTCGTCGACGACCTGGCCGACGCTGCCGCTCGCGAGCTCCTCCTGGAGGGGATCCCCGACGCCCGGCGCCGTGCCGGCTCCGGCCCCGAGTGGCTCGCCCTCTCCCTTCTCGCCGCCCGGCGCGACGGCCGGGAGGAGGAGATGGTCGCCGAGGCCATCCCCGCTGAAGTCGCCGAACGCTTCAGCGCCTGGAGCCTCCCCCTCCTCGAAGCCCTTCCCGAGGGCGACCTGCGCCTCGGGCTGAGGCTCCTGCCGCCCGACCCCGCGTCCGAAGAGACCCCGGCGTGGCGGCTCGGCTACCACCTCGAGGCCGCCGACGACCCGAGCCTCAAGCTCTACGCCGAAGAGATCTGGCACGAGACCCCTTCCAGCCTTCGGCGCCTCGGACGGCGTTTCAGCAACCCTCAGGAGACCCTCCTGGCGCGCCTGGGCGGCATCGCCTCGCTCAGCGAGCCGATCCGGCGGAGCCTCGAAGAGCGTCAGCCCGAAGGCGTCGCCCTCTCCCTCGAGGAGGCCTGGCGTTTCCTCGCAACCGACGCGCCCCTCCTGAAGGAGGCCGGCGTCCAGCTCCTCCTGCCGGCCGAGGGGCGCACCACGAAGCCGTCGCTCCGCCTCAACGCCGCCGAAAGCCGCTGGAAGAGCGGGGTTGCCGTCACCCGGTTCGGTCTCGGCACGCTCGTCGACTTCGACTGGCGCGTCGCCGTCGGAGACCAGCTCCTCTCCCCCGAGGAATTCGAGCAGCTCGCCACGCGGAAGGTCCCTCTCGTCGAAGTACGGGGCGAATGGGTCCTCCTCGACCCGCAGGGCGTCGCCCGCACCCTCGCCCTCTTCGAGAAGAAGCCCTCCGGCCGGGCGACCCTCGCCGACTTCCTCCGCATGGCCAGCGGCCTCGACGAGGAAGACGTCGAGGCCCTCGGAGTCGACAGCATCAACGCCGACGGCTGGCTCGCAGAGCTCCTCCAGTCGGAGGCCGCGCAGGACACGCCCTTCGTCGCACCGGCGGCGCTGAAGGGCCGCCTTCGACCCTACCAGGAAAAGGGCGTCTCCTGGCTCCGCTTCCTCCTGTCGCGCGGGCTCGGCACCTGCCTCGCCGACGACATGGGGCTCGGCAAGACGATCCAGCTCCTGGCCACCCTCCTGACCGCGCGCGAGGCGGGCGAGGCGATCCGCCCCTCGCTCCTGGTCTGCCCGACCTCCGTCGTCGAGAACTGGATCCAGGAGGCCGCGCGGTTCGCGCCGAGCCTCACGGTCGCCGTCCACCACGGCCCCGAGCGGGCCGCCGGAGAAGACTTCCAGCAGCTCCTGAAGGACACCGACCTCATCGTCACGACCTATTCCCTGGCACACCGGGACCGGGCGATCCTCACCGAGGTCTCGTGGGAGTACCTCGCGCTCGACGAGGCGCAGAACATCAAGAACCCCGGCACCGC
>CALBDV010000876.1 GCA_937927565.1 uncultured Holophagales bacterium | reverse complement strand
GGCTGGGGACCCGAACGCGGGGAGCCCGAGGTTCCAGAGGATCTCCGTCTTGAGGCGGGACAGGAGTTTCCGGGTCTTCCCGGAACCCGACGCGCCGACTTCAATCGCGGCCTTCCAGGCGATGGAGGCGGGAAGCGCGAGGGGCTGCCCGTCCGGGAGGGTGCCGACGGGCACCCGGATCTCACTCCCCTCCTCGCGGGCGAGGAACGCCGGGAGCGACCGCGGGTCCTCGGGGACGGCCGCCGTCTCCTCCTTCGGCACGAGGCGAAGCGCTTCGCGGCGCCCCTTCGCCCCGTGCAGTCGAAACAGGATCTCCTCCCCGATCCCCACGTCTATGCCTCCTAGAAGAGCCCGTCATCCACGGCGGCGCGGCTCCGGCCCTTCTCCGCGCTGCGGTCGATGACCTGTTTCCCGGACGACTTCTGCGAGATGTAGTCCCCCCAGGCGTCGCGCTGCTTCGGGCCGAGGCGCTTCCGGATCCAGAGGGCGGCGTACGCACCGAGGACGAGGAGGGTCAGAAGCCCGATGCCCGCGAGGGCGGTCTCGGGTCCCCCGCTTCCCCCGCTCCGGCCCGTAGAGACGAGGGCACCCCCGGTAAGCCCGACGAGAAGCGACGGAAGGAGGGCGAGGAGGAACGTCACCCCCGCCGTCCGAAAGAGGAAGGATCCGGCACGCGTCCCCTTGAGCGGCAGGGCAAGGACGAACGCGCCGACGGCGACCGCGAAGCAGAGGGCGATGAGTGTCGTCACGGCTGCTTAGCCCTCGGTCTCCGGAGTGGTCAGGGTGGGCATGTCATCGGTCGTGGCGCTGGCCGCACGGCGCCCGCGGCGCTTCGGCGGGTCGTCGCCGAGGGTTTTCGTGAGCGCGATGAAGACCCCAAGCGCCTCGGAATCGTCGAGCGACCGGACGCGGACCATGTCCACGCCGCCGTCGCCCTTCATGGTGATCGTGATCTCTTGCATCACAGCTCTCGCGGCTCCGAGGCCGTCGGGGGCATCAGGAGTTCGTCGTCATCGTTGGGTTCGTCGAAGAACTCCTTCGGGACAGCCGCCTCCCAGCCAACTTCTCGGATGAACTCCTCGACGCTCGCGCGCCTATAGACGACGACCGTCGCACCGAGGTGTCTGTAGTCCCGAGGCCCCTTGCCGCGCTGACGCCACTTCCGGAGGGTGCTCGTCTGAATGCCGAGGACCTTGGCCACGTCTTTCGCGAGGAGGAAGGTTGACCATCGCATGCGTGCCTCCTTTTGTTCTGGAGGCACGATGCGCCGGCTTTCTCCCGGGAAACCGAACGGTCCCGAACGGAGTAGACCCCGGGCCCTTTAGGAAACCTTCGAGGCGGAAACCTTCGGTCGCGCGTCGATCAGGACGATGGAGTCGTCATCCAGCAGGGAGAGTTCCCGACGAACTGCCTGGACCCTTTCGTACTCCGCGTCCGTGAAGAAGAGGATCACCTTCAAGCCCTTCGACGTCGCGTTAGCCTTCTGGTAGACCTCGAGCTGGTGCGCAAGGTTGGCCTTCAGCTGTCTGTTGCTGGCCAGCTTGAACTCGACCAGCGTCTTGTCGAGCGCACCGCGGGAGATCTTGAAGTCGACCGGGCCTCGTCCGTTATTCACTTCCGCGTCTACGTTGGACGGGGTTCCGAACCACACGAGCTTGAACAGGATCTGCAGATCCTTCTCGCGTTGGAGAGGCGTATCCCCGTCAAAGAAGTACCGGTACCCGTCCTGCTCCTCGATGACGTGCTTGAGAAACGCGATGCGGTCGCGCGCCTCCGCGAGAGTGTCACCCCGACCGGCGTAGAACGGCGTCGCCTTCGCGAGGGCGAGCGACAGGGCGCGAACATCGCCGATGTAGCGGTTCTCGGATGCGACGACGTGCTCGCGCGCGACGGAGGTGGCGCTGGCACCAGAATCCTCCCGGTCGCGGATGTAGTAGTCCGCGATCTCGGGAAATCGCCGGACGACCTCGACGGCTGCGGCCTCTCGGTCCTTCTGCTTCGGTCGCTTCGGCAGCATCTGCCGGAAGTACTCGTTGAAGGTCGAACGCAGTTGCTCGTCGGGGACCGCCCGGACGATCTCCTCGATCCGCCGAAGGAGATCGCTCCGGTTGATCCAGGTCTCGTCGCGCGTCAGGAGATCCCGCGGCGTCAGGAGGACATAGTCGTTCTCGAACCACGGGAGCGTGAACGTCGCGGCGACCCACGTCCCCCGAGCGTAGTCGAAGCGCACGCGCGGAACGCTGACCGCGCGGACCTGGCTCGGGTCGAGGCGCTCGCGGGCGAAGGCCTCGGTGTACTCCGCGAGGAAGGGCTTGATCAGGTTCGTCGTGAAGTCGCTGATCTTGTCCCGTCCGACGCC
>CALBDV010000875.1 GCA_937927565.1 uncultured Holophagales bacterium | reverse complement strand
CTCTACGACCACGTCATCGACCGGATGCGCTACATGAAGTACGGCGAGGGCTGGGGCCAGGGAGACGCCGTCCGCGCCTGCAGCGCGGCCTCCGGTAACTGCACGGACTTCCACTCGTACTTCATCGCGCTCGCCCGGGCCGCCGGGATCCCGGCCCGCTTCGCGATCGGAGCCTCCATCCCGTCCGAGCGCAACGACGGCGGGATCGACGGCTACCACTGCTGGGCGGAGTTCTGGGCCGAGGGGAAATGGTGGCCGGTGGACATCAGCGAGGCCGACAAGTACACGGCCCTCTCGACCTACTACTTCGGTCACCATCCCGCGAACCGGATCGAGCTAAGCCGTGGCCGTGACCTCGTCGTCGACCCCGCGCCCGCTTCGGGGCCGATCAACTTCCTCGCCTATCCCGTTCTCGAGGTCGGGGGCCGGCCGACGAAGGCGAAAGTGGAATTCAGCTTCGAGAGGGTCCACCCCCGCACGCCGGGTGCCCGGAGCTCCTGATCCTCCCGCCGGCACCGGTCCTCGCCCACCGTCGGGCCGGCTTCAGCCGAGGTGGGCGCGCAGGCGCTCCACGTCGGGAATGACGAAGCCGTCCCCCTCGGTCAGGACCAGACCCTCCTTGCCCCAGCGGCTCATGATCCGTATCGCCGTCTCGACGGTCGTACCGGCAAGGTCGGCGATCTCCTGCCGGGTCAGCGCCAGTGGAATGGACGCCCCCTGAGCATCCGCCTTTCCCGAGGAGGCGACGAGGTCGAGGAGCGCCTGGGCCACCCGCGTCTCGACCGAGCCAGTCATCTCGGAGACCCTCTGCCCCAACTGAACCTGCCGGTTCATCATCATCTGAAGGAGCTGCCGCAGAATCTCCGGGTGCCGGTCTGTGAGGGCGAAGAACTCCCGCTCGGGGACGTGCACGATCGTCGACGGCTCGATGGCGACGGCCGTCCCCGGGTAGGGCCGCCCCTCCCAGGCCGCGACGATCCCGACGGGGCTTCCCGCGCCGACGATTCTCAGGATGACGCTGCGGGTCGGCGTCGCTTTCACGATCTTGACGGTTCCGAGGGCCACGAACGACATCTCTTTCGCCCGGGCCCCCTCGACGAAGACCGTGTCGCCTCTCTCGCACACCTGGAGGCGGCACACCTCGGCCAGAGCCCTCGCTTCGGCCGGGTTGAGGCAGCGGAACAGGACGATCCGTTCGAGAAGGGCGTGGGTCACAGCTCGCGGGGCGCGAGGATATCAGCCGGTCTGCCCCCTGACCCGCGCCCCGGCTGGACGGGCGGGTAACATCCCTGACGTTTGAAGGACTTCCCCCGCTTCCTCGCCTACTTCTCGCGCCGCCCGAAAGAGTACGTCCTCGGCTTCGGGACGATGGCCCTCTCGGCCGCGCTCTTCCTCGCGATGCCGCGGATCGTCAGGCACGTCCTCCAGTCCCTCCAGGCGGATCCCTCTCCCCGTCTCATCGCCCTCTCCTGCGCTGCAATCCTGGGCCTTGGCGGCGCGGCCGCGATCCTCTTCTTCTTCACCCGGCGGATCCTCATCGGCGCCTCGCGCGACGTGGAGTTCGAGATGCGCGAGGACCTCTTCGCGCAC
>CALBDV010000874.1 GCA_937927565.1 uncultured Holophagales bacterium | reverse complement strand
CACCGCCCCGCTGGTCTTCCAGGTTCGCGCTCCGTCCGCCGCGGGTCCACTTCATCGTCTTGTCCCTCCTCTCGCCCGGCGAGGGGTTTACAGAAGATTAGCGGACAAAGCGGCCGATGGTCGATAAGATCCTAGACCTCTTGTCGAGCCCCCCCTACTCACAAACCACGCGCACTTCAGTTCCAAGGGAGATCTGCATGAACAGTCCGGCCCGGAGAGTCGCCCTCGTTTCGCTTGTCGTCCTGATTTCGCTCAGCTTCGCGACGCCGCCGGCCATGGCGATCTCGGACGGGATCGTCATCAGCCAGCTGTACGGAGGTGGCGGCAATACCGGCGCCACGTACACGAATGACTTCATCGAACTCTTCAACCGCGGGACGGTCGCGGTCGATATCGGTGGATGGTCTGTGCAGTACGCGTCGAACACCGGGACATCGTGGACGAACAAGACGAACATTCCGGCCGGGACGACGATCCAGCCGGGCAAGTACTTCCTCATCGCCGAGGCAAGCGGCGGCGCGGTGGGTAGCCCGCTGCCGACCGCCGATCTGACCGGCACGATCAACCTCTCCGGTACAGGAGGTAAGCTCGCCCTCGTCAACACCACGACGACAATCGGCGCGATCGCCTGCCCGGGGGCGGCCAACGGAGTTGTCGACTTCGTCGGATTCGGTACCTCCGCAAACTGCTACGAAGGAGCTGGCCGCGCTCCTGCGCCGAGCAACACCACAGCCGACATCCGTGCCAACGGCGGCTGCACCGAGACCGACAACAACAACACCGACTTCGCAGCTGCCACACCGACGCCGCGGAACTCTGCCTCACCCGCAAACACTTGCGTCGTCGTCGACACGCCCCCGTCCGTCGTCTCCACCGTCCCCACAGCCGGCGCGCCGAACGTCCCGGTGGCCTCGAACATCACGGTCACCTTCACCGAGGCCGTGACCGCGACCACGAGCTCCTTCACCCTCGAGTGCCCGGCGGGGGCCGGACAGACCTTCACGGTCAGCGGCAGCGGCACCTCGACGATCACGCTCGACCCGACCGCCGACCTACCGAACAGCACGCTCTGCACGGCCACGGTCATCGCCACGCAGGTGACCGACCTCGACGGCACGCCCGACCAGATGGCGTCGAACTACCCGTGGAACTTCACGACCGCCTCCTCGACGCCGACGCTCACCGTCAACAACGTAACCGCGAACGAGGGGAACTCCGGGACGACGACGTTCACGTTCACCGTGAGCCTCTCGGCCCCCGCGCCTTCCACCGTAACGTTCGACATCGCGACCGCTGACGGCACGGCCACAGCGGGCAGCGACTACGTCCTGAACTCCCTTGCCGGACAGACGATTGCCGTCGCGGCATCGACCTACACCTTCGACGTCACCGTGAACAGCGACACGGACTTCGAGCCGAACGAGACCTTCTTCGTGAACGTCACGAACGTCACCGGCGCGACCGTCGGGGACGGGCAGGGCCTCGGGACGATCACGAACGAGGACATCCCCGTCTACGAGATCTTCGCGATCCAGGGCAGCGGCGCCGCGTCTCCGTACGCCACGCAGGTCGTGACCACTAACGACAACGTCGTGACCGCGGTCGGTTCGCAGGGCTTCTTCATCCAGACGCCGGACGCCCGGGCCGACGCCAGCGACGACACGTCGAACGGCATCTACGTCTACACCGGCAGCGCCCCGACCGTCGCCGTGGGCAACCAGGTTGACGTCACCGGGAGGGTCGTCGAGTACTTCAACTTCACGGAGTTCGAGGCCGGCGCGACGGTGAACATCGACTCGACCGGCAATCCGCTTCCCACAGCGATCGAGCTCGACGGGACGCAGCCCCCGAAGGACCCGGCCGCCGCGTGGTGGACGATCGGGTTCGAGCGCCTCGAGGGGATGCTCGTCCACGTCGCCTCCGGCATCGCTTCCGAGGGCAACCAGCGGTTCGGGGGCGCGACCCCAGACCTCAGCGCCGAACTCCGAGGTGTCGTCCACCCCGACCGGGCGCTGCGCAGCAAGGGCCTCAAGCATCCCGGACTCCCCGCCTTCCCCTTGATCCCGATCTGGGACGGCAACCCCGAGATCTTCGAGATCGATCCCGACCGCCTCGGCGCGGTGCCCGACCCCGACTTCTTCCCGGGCGGAACGACGTTCAGCGCGACGGGCGTCATCGCCTTCGAGTTCAGCGGCTGGGAGCTCTGGCCGACGACCTTTACCCCCGCCCCGCCGCCCTTTCCGCGCGCCGTCCGCTCGAGGAACCCAGGCGAGCTCACGGTCGGCACGTACAACCTCCTTCAGCTCGACGCAACTGCCGTCGGCGAATACGCAGCCCGCCTCCAGAAGCACTCCGCCTACATCCGAACGGTGCTCGGGTCACCCGACGTCCTCGGCGTCCAGGAGTGCATGTCGCTCACGGAGCTGGAAGACCTCGCGGACCGGATCGCGCTGGACGACCCGGACGTCGTCTACACGGCCCACCTGTGGGAGGGGAACGACATCGGCGGGATCGACGTCGGCTTCCTGGTCCGTGACACCGTCGCGAACGCGGTCGTGACCCAGCTCGAGAAGGACTACCAGCCGGCCGGGTACACCAAGCCGCTCCACGACCGCCCGCCCCTCCTCCTCGAAGCCGACTTCGTCGGTAACGGCGCTCCCTTCGCGTTCGCTGTGATGGTCAACCACACCCGATCGCTGATCGACATCGAAACCAACCCGGCCGTCCGCCAGAAGCGGCTCGACCAGGCGCAGCGGATCGCGCAGCTGATTCAGGACTACCAGACGGCGAACCCGTCCCGGCCGTTCGTCATGGTCGGCGACCTGAACGCCTACGAGTTCAGCGACGGGTACGTCGACGTGGTCGGCCAGATGGTCGGTGACGTCACCCCGGCCGACAACATGCTCTCCGGCCCGGACCTCGTCGACCCGAACCTGACGATCCAGGCCGTTGCGAGCGTCCCAGCGAACGACCGCTACTCCTACCTCCACGAGGGCACGGCACAGGTCCTCGACCACGCCCTGACGACCGCGTACACGAATACGTGGGTCCGCGGGTTCCAGTACGGGCGCGGGAACGCCGACGCGGCGGTCGACTACATCAACAACGCCAGCACGCCCCTGCGCTCTTCCGACCACGACGGCGCGGTGCTCTTCCTCATGAGCGACGCGAACGCCGACGGCATCCCGGACGATTCGCAGAACGCCGATCTCTCCCTCACGAAGGTCGCCTCGCCGGACCCGGTCCTGACCGGCGGAACGCTGACCTACACCCTCACCGTGAGCAACGCCGGTCCCGTCGCGGCCGGCCCGACCACGGTGACCGACACGCTGCCCGCGGGCGTCGCGTTCGTTTCCTACACCGGCGCCGGCTGGACCTGCGTGCAGAGCACCGGCATCGTCGAGTGCGACGCGGCTGTCATGCCCGTCGGTACGGCGCCCGCCATCGTCATCACCGTGACCGTCACGGCGGCGTCCGGCACGCTGACGAACACCGCAGAGGTGTCGTCGTTCCTCACCGACTCGAACCCCGCAAACAACACGGCCACCACGGTCACGACCGTCACGCCGCTCGCCGACCTCGCCGTGACGATGACCGCCAACCCCGCCGCGACCGGGCCCGGAGGGACGTTCACGCACTCGGCGAGCGTCACCAACCTCGGCCCCTCGGCCGCCACCGCGGTCAGCCTCGTGCTGACCCTGCCGGCCGGCGCCGTCGCCGGGACGATCACCCCGGGCACCTGCCTCGCCGCGGGCAGCACCGTGACCTGCACCGTCGGACCGCTCGCCGTGGCCGGGACCTTCGCCGCCAGCGTAGAGCTGACCGCTGCCACTTCGGGCTCCTACTCCACGACCGGAGTGGTCTCGGGGGCCGAGTCCGACCCGAACCCGGCGAACAACACGGCCTCCGCGACGACGGCGGTCGGCCAGATCGTGGCGACCCCGAACCCCGT
>CALBDV010000873.1 GCA_937927565.1 uncultured Holophagales bacterium | reverse complement strand
CGAAGACCGAGACCGGATCAGCCCACGGTCACGAATTCGCGCGGGACCCTACACCTCTCGTTGCAGACAGCGCCACCAGCAGCCGGCTCAGATCGAGCCTGTCCGGAGGGTCGAGGACTTCGAGCAGCCGAAGCAGCGTCGCCGTCACGAGCGCGGCGGCCACCCGCGCGATCGACGGATGATACTGACCGAACTTCGGCCCGAGTTCCGTCTGGCCGTCCGGACGCCGCATCCAACTCTCGTAGGCAGGCGTCGGATGCACTGCCGCCGAGAGTCGCCCGTAGATATCGTCGTAGTACTTGAGGTACCCGACCTCCCGTGCGAGGTCCCGGACGTGGGGATTTTCGTGTGGCTTGCCGTTCGCCTCTGGTTTCCCGACGACCTTCCAGCACCAGATCCGCTGTTTCTTCGGGTGGTAGTCGGCACGGACCCGTTCGAAGGCCGCCGTGTTCTCGGCGACCTGCTCGATGGTGACCCCTTCCCCAGCCTTGATGCGCGCGCGCTCGACGAGGATGAAATTGTCGAATAGGCGGCTGCGCTCCGTGAGATCACCACCCAGGAGAACGCGGAAATGAACCGCGGTTTCAAAGAGCGTCCTGGCGAGCGCCGCCGCCGGGCCGGGCAGGCCCACTTGCAGGAGGCACGTCACCCCGTTGAGCGTGTCGACGAGCTTTCCGTAGAGGATGCGAACGGCCCTCGGGGCCGTGTTAGCGTTTTGGCGCTCCGCCAGGAAGCGCATGAAGACGGCTAGATTCTGAAGCGGCTGCAGGTCTTCGCCGTACTCGCGGAGGCCCTCCGCGATCTGCTGACTACTCTGCGCGACGAGAAGCTTGGAAAGCTCCTCGCATTCGGCAGCCACCCTCTGGAGCGGCGTCACCTCGTCTGGCATCACGTGTGCTGATTCCCGCGTTCCGCCGAGTCCGCTCCGCCCATGCGGGGTCCGCTATCGGCGCTGTGGGCAGCCCGGGGATCACCAGGCGGCGGGTCGAGGCGGGAGGCGAAGGGCTTGCCGGTGTCGATGGCGCGCTGGAGCTCGTCGTAGATCTCGAGGATCAGGTTCTTCGTCCGGTAGTCGCCGTACTTCTGCTCGTCGTTCCGGCGGACGATCGGGAAGGTGTCCATGATGTAGTCGACGTCGGCGCGGGGGATGCCGTAGAGGTGGAAGAAGGCGGCGTCGAGTTCGCAGCGAAGGCGGAAGCGGCGCTCTGGGTCCCAGCGATATGGGGGCCCGGGCCAGCCGACGTCGAGAGCGAAGGCTTGGAGGTCCCAAGCCGTATAGGTCAGCTCAAGAACTCTGGGCAGAATCCAGCTAGAGGCAGGCGCACCCGAAAGCCATGGAGCGGCCGCTACATACGTGCTCGGCGGAAGAACCGGGAGTTGCCGCATCGTGAAGTAACTCAGACTCGTCCCGGTGAACTTCTGCCTGGCGCAGTAGTCAAGAGCAAACGAGCACAGATTCCCGTACAGAGCAGCGACAGAAAGCGGATCCGCCTCTGGCAACAAGAGAAGAAACTTGTTTCCCACCGCTGCTTTCGGAATTAGCGAAGCAACAACGGTTCGCTGATCCGTGCTGCGGCAGATGTCTCTCCATCCCAACAGCCATTCTCGACTCCATCGACCCGAGAGGCGTTCTCGGACCTCCTGCTCGGGCACCCAGTACTGTGGCTGAGCCGTTTCATGAGGATCCTCGCCTCGGGCGGAATACCAGCCTGTTAGCTTTCGCGATGTCCTTCCGGCGCCGGAGTTCACGCCGAGAAGCGAGGCGTATCTATGGTCAAAGATGTCGACCATCTTGGCTTCGATCAGAGGAACAAGCAGACCGGACTTGCTTGAGAAGCAGTTACCCTTGATGCAGTTGCCAAGCTGCTCTACTTGGTGCTTAACGAGGAACAAGGAGGAGTCACCGGCCATGTCGAACATTCTCAGGAAGCGTATGTTCCAGGGATTGATATCCGGGTTACCTTCGCGCCAGAGGACGCCAGCCTGCCGATAGATTGACAGGTTGATGTCTGCGTCTCTTCTGCAACGAAATGCTGGGCAGGTCCGTGTATTGGGATTCAGCAGGACGAAATCGGCTTGAGCGAGCGTGACATGCCGATGTTCATCTCTTACCTCGTCGGTGGATCTGGCGAGGAACATCAGATCGACGGGCAAGCTGGATGGCCGGCCAGTTAACGTCAGAAGGCAGAACCTCAGTGCCCCATGCGCCAGGTTCCCGAAAGTCTCGGGACCGGTCTGGAAGTCCAGAAGGCTCACCAGTCTCTCGCCGTCTACCAGACTCTGGAAGTAGTCCTTCGTCGTGTCGTCCGTTGCTATGCCCGTTGGCACGATGAATCCCGCGCGCCCGTGGGGACCGAGGATTGCGGCGTCGTGCTCGGCGAGCACTGCGTATGTGTTCACGTCACCCCTGCCGCAAAGGGGGAACCGACCCGACTGCCGAATGAAGTGGCTCTGCGCTTCCGACTTTCGACTGGCCTCACGCCAGGTGTCCCAGAGTGGCGGGTCATTCTCGCTGAGCGCCGCTATCAGTCTCTTCCCTGCCGCCGCATTCGGCGCCCCTGCGATCTCCG
>CALBDV010000872.1 GCA_937927565.1 uncultured Holophagales bacterium | reverse complement strand
CCTTCTCCTCCCACCCGAGCGCCGACCCGAGCGCCAGCCCCAGCGAGAAGTGCGGCGCCAGGACGTGCTGCCCCAGCCTCTTGACCCACTTCTTCGTCAGAGGTGCCGCCGCGCGCCGCACGCCCCAGAGCCGGAAGATCTCCATCAGCCGCCCCGCCGCGTCCCGCGCGAGGTCCCCCGCGTCGATCACCAGCTCGCGCGGCGCGCTCACCCCGCCGCCCCCGCTCGTGAAGTCGCAGTCGGGGAAGACGACCGCGTGCCCGTGGACGAACTCCGGCATCGCCTGCCCCTCGAAGCTCAGCGCCGCGGCCTTCGCGGCGATCGCCTTGACGCTCCGCTGCGCCTGGAGGAACGGGTCCTTGATCGAGTGCACCGTCCCGTCGCGCGCCGTCGACGTCCACGCCCCCGTCCGCCCGTCGAACGCGATCCGGCCCCCCTTCACCTCCAGCACCAGCATCCCCAGGTCGGGGTGCAGCACCAGGAAGTCCGCCTCGCCCTCGCAGACTCCCTCGCGCGAGCCGTCGGGGCCGTCGAACGAGTACCAGCTCTTGCGGTGGTAGATGCGGAAGTCGTCGCGGAGGGACTGGAACGCGAGGAGGACCTTCGCCTCGCCGGCCGCGGAGGCGGCGGGAGTGGGGGCGATGGGGAGGGAGGGGATCAGGGTGGCACAGGAGTTCAGACGGGATTCTCGTTCATAAGGCGGGTCGACTCGCATCGCCTCCTGACCTGGGTCCGGGACGTGAGGGGCCGGGACCGAGCCCTCGGACTGTCAACCTTGGGGGCGATTTCCTTCGGGCCAGTTCACCATCCTCCCGCCGACGCTTCACCGCACTTGGGCTTGCGAAGTGGCCTATGATCGGGTTCTGAAAACAGGCCTTCGCCGAGTCGCCCGATGAACACCGTGTCGTGATTCACCCGCAGTACCTCCGCCCCGGCACTACGGTCGACCTGCCAGAAGTGGCTGGGCACACTCCGGACGCCGGATCTCGGTTTGAGATCCTCGGTGCGTTTGCAGGCGGGATGGGTCTCTGCGCGCACCTGAAGCAGGTGAGTACGGGCAGTCACTACGCTCTCAAGGGCGTCCGCCCAGACCTCATTGAGGGCAAGGCCATCACAGATCGCTTCGGCGAGGAACTCCGTGTCTGGCTCTCAGCCTCGATGTGCGGTCTCGTGGCCGAAGCACTCGCCGTCGTGCGGGTGAATGAGTTCCCCTGTGTCTTGGCTCGATGGATGCCGAATGGAGATCTCGCGCGCGCCCTCCCCCGCTTCACCCCTCATCAGAAGTTCGAAACTGCGGTCCGCATCGTCCGCGGTTTGTCCTGGGCGCACGCGGAACTCGGGCTCATCCATCGTGACCTGAAGCCAGCGAACATCCTCCTCGACGAGGCGGATCTGGCGTATGTCGCCGATTGGGGTCTCGCCCGTCCGGTCGGCCATGCGTACGCGACCATCGCCGCGGCCCTCTCTCCAGCCGAGCTTCAGCGGCCGGACCTCACCCAAGCGGGCGCCTTCGTCGGGACTGTGACCTACGCAGCGCCAGAGCAGCTCCTTGGCTCCTCGAAGATCGACCATCGAGCGGATATCTACTCGCTCGGATGCATGCTGTACGAGTTCGAAGCAGGCCGTCCGCCCTTCGAAGGGGCGACAGCAACGGTCATTGCGAGGCAGCACCTCGAAGCAGAGCCGCAAAGTCTCCGCCGATGGCTCGGTCGGACGGCCCTCGGCATCGAGGAGATCGTCGCCAGATGTCTGCAGAAGGACCCTGCCTCCAGATACGCAACATACGCGGAACTCGAGGACGCTCTCGTCCGCATCGCCGGAAAGAGAGCGTTCAGTCTCGAACGATGCGTCGCTACGACCCGGTACGCGCGCGCCCCCCTGGGCGCAGGACGAGAGGTCCAGGATGCATTCCTGGCAAGGGCGAAAGGTCAGGGCCGCGACGGCTACGACATCGTCGAGTTCGATGACGTAGCACAGTTCTTCGAGGAAGCTGAAAACCTGATCGCGCTTCGCCGGTTCGACGACGCAGAGGTGCTTCTCCGTCCACACTTCATCCCGAGCGTCCTCGGGACGAGAGGCCAATGGCATTTCGGACACGCCGTTGCTCTCACCTATGCCTACTGTCTTGTGAACACGCCTGGGCGCCTCGAGGAGGGCCTTGGCATCTTCACGGGCCTCGATGGCCTCTCGGGGAAACCCGCGGAGTTCTACGTCAACTACTCTCAGGGGCTGGTCGTGCGGAGCGACTGGGAGGCGGCGTGCGCTGTTTGCGATCGTGGCCTTCGACGGTTCCCAGACGACATCGACTTGCTCGGCAATCAGACGATCGCGCTCACGTCGAAGGGCGCTCTCGAGCGAGCACTAGAGTCTGCTCGGCGACGGCTTCGTTTGCGTAAGGACATCCACAGCCTTTACGAGGGGGCCCTCGTCCTGCGCGCAATGAGAGATCGTGAGCGCAATCGAGACCTTCCCGCTGCCGTCGCGATGGCACGGGAGCAAGCGAGTCTTATCAGCGAGGGTCTGATGCTCAACCCTCGGACCGCGGCCCTGCTGCTTCAGCAGATAGACCTGCACCGATTCGCCCATGATTCCGTCGCAGCGTTGGACCTCTGCATTGCGGCGTTTGAAGCCAAAGACTCTCCCCGTGGGCTGCGGGAAGCGGCTTGGGTCGAGTATCTCGAGATACTCGCCGAGGCAGGGCGGGTCGATGACGTCCTGAGGCGAATCCCGGATGAGGCGCCATCGGTCGCCGACCCGGTACTCCGGGATCGGCTTATTGCACTCAAGTGGCGCCTCTTTGCGCGGCACCGCATGATCGGAAAAGACCTGCCGGACGGGAAACGAGTCCTCATTCGGCAGGTCTTTGACTACTACCTTCCGGGTGGAGAGGTCGCGGACAGAGATCCTGTAGTCACGGCCGAAGTGCTTGAATGGATGTGCCGCGAGGACGAAGCACTCGAGATCCTGTCGAGGCACCTCAGGACGTCACCGGGCGACTGGGAAGGAACAAGGGCGACGGTGCTGATCCTCGAGCGGGCAGGACGAATGGAGGAGGCTGTGGCTTGCGCCGAAGGCTTTACTCAGGTCGCGCCATGGCGCGCCGAGAGCTATGACTGCCTGGAGCATGCTGCGGCAAAGGCCGGCATGTCCGAAGTAGCACGGGAAGCGAAGCGGCGGGGCGATGCTGTGTACGAACGGGAGAATGTTCTCTTCAGAGAGCTGCAGTCCGCGCTGGCTTCGACGTAGGGCTTCTCCGCAATCATCAGAAACGTCTCAAACAGGGCGCCCGATGGCGGCCTTCACCGCGAAAGACCGGAGTCCCCCCATCTAAGGACTCTACTTCGAGAGCACCTCAAAGCAGATGAGGCGGAGGTCGTCTCTCGAGAGCGAGCGCGCGCCGCTCCTGGGCGGCCGTTCCTCTGTGAGACCCGCGCCGCCTTCGGCAGCCCGAAGAGTCGCGAGCGCTGAAGAAAACCCACCGGCGTCGCCCGCGCGCTGGTACTCCTTGAGGAGCTTCTTCACGGCCTTCACTTGTGCTCCGGTCATCGGAGCATTCAGGAAGCGGATCGTCTCGACGGCGGCGGCGCGGGGAACGGCGGGGTGGCTGAGGAGGCTCTGGAGAGTCGTGGCGGCCGCGACCTGAATCGGATCGAGAGGCCTCGGCGCATGTTTGAGCGCCTCTTGTGTAGACACGTCCCGGAGAATTTCCTCGATCGCCCTTTCCTGAAGCTCGAACACTCTCGGGAAGAGGACAGGATCGACGACGCGCGGCGTGTCGGGGCGACAGGCGATGAGGCTGGCGATGAGATGCCGGTTGTCGACGGTCGCGCCGCCGTCCGGCTCGAGGAACCGCCAGAAACGAGCCGGCTTGCCTTTCTCGTTCTTCGCCTCGAAGTAGAAGAAGACCCCGCTCTTCCCGGTGCCAGCGAGACC
>CALBDV010000871.1 GCA_937927565.1 uncultured Holophagales bacterium | reverse complement strand
AGCCGGTGTCGGCCGAGGCGGTCGCCTGGTGGTTGTAGATGCCGCCGCCGCCGTACTGGGCGTCGTTGACGAGGATCTCGAGGACGTCGTAGGGCGCCTGGGACGCCGCGTCGCGCAGGGCGCGATCGTCGTAGGTGAGGACGTAGCGCTCGGAGCCGAAGACGTTGTACTGGACCTGCAGCGGAGTCCTGCGGAAGAGCTTCGACTGCGGACGGTGCGCGCCCCCCTCGCCTGACGGGAGGTCGAGGGCGCGGACGTTGAAGTCGGTCTTCCGGCTCTTGAACGGCTCGTACCGGAAGAGCGTGTCGACCATCCGCTTCACGTCGGAGCGGAACTTCGGCAGGTCCTTCTCTGCGTACCCCTCGCCGAGGACGAGGAGGTCGACCTTCTCCGTCGCGGGGCCGTTCTCGAAGACGGTCCAGACCGAGCCGAGCTTCGGCGGGGGCGCGGGGTTGACCTCAGGCGAGGCGGGGTCGACGAGCGTCGAGAAGACCTCGCGGAAGAGGTTCCGCCGATCGCGCTTTTTCAGGACGACCTGGACGGGGTTCAGCGGCCAGGGAAGGCGGAGAGACTCGCGGAAAGTCCGGTGTGTCGACTTCGCCTCGGGCGTCGTCTCCCACTCGGCGTAGATCGAGGAGTAGCCGCGCGCGTAGAGGAGGCGTCCGGTCGCGGGGTCGAGGACCTCGAAGCGGTAGTGCCCGAGGCCGAGGCCGTCGTCGGCGCTCGAGAGGCTCCCGGCCCACGGTCCGTCGTTCAGGATCCGGTCGACGGCGACGATCTCGACCCCGTGGCCGCCGGTGTGGAGGAGGTCGATCCTCATCGTCTGCGGCGTGAACGAGTCGAGGATCGTCGCGGCAGGAGGCGCGCTCGGCGCCGGCGAGGATGCGGAGAGAAGGAGGGCGGCCGTGGCCGCGGTTCCGAGGGCGAGGAGCGTTCGAGTTCTCATGCGGGACCTCGGGGAGATCGTAGCGGACGGGACTATCCTCGCGGGGTGATTCGCGCGTTCGTCGCGGTCCCTGTCGAGGACCCTGTCGTCAGACGCCGGCTCGCCGGAGCGCGGAGCCTCGTTCCGCCCCTGCGCGGCCTCCGGTGGGTCCCGGAGCCCCAGCTCCACTTCACGCTCAAGTTCCTGGGAGAGATCGACGAAGGCCGCGTCGGGGCGGCGAAGGCGGCGACCCTGGCGGCCGCAGCGGCCTCAGCCACTGCGCGGGCCGAGGTCCGAGGAGCGAGACCCGCCGGAGCGTTCCGGCTCGCCCTCGAGGGTCTCGGCGCCTTTCCTCCTCACGGGCCGGCGAGGGTCCTCTGGGCTGGCTGTGGCGAGGGGGCGGAGGCGCTGGTGGCCGTCGGCGGGGCCGTCGAGGAAGCCTTCGTCGCGGAGGGTTTTCCCCGGGAGGAGCGTTCCTTCTCGCCTCACCTGACCCTGGCGCGCGTGAGGGACCCCGACGCCGGGCGGCGCCTGTCGCGGGCCCTGCCGACCATCCCACCGGAGCCGTTCGGCGCGGTCGCCGTCTCCTGCCTGGTGCTCTACCGGAGCGAGCTGACGCCGCGAGGGGCGGAACACACCGAGCTTCTTCGCGTGGCGATAGAATCCTCTGCCGCACCGCAATAGAGGCCCTCTCCGGGCCGGAACGAGGAGAGCACGATGATCGACTTCTCTCTGACCGAGGAACAGCAGGCCCTTCAGGAGCTGGCCCGGAAGTTCGCGCGCGAGGAGATGGCGCCGAAGGCGGCGCACCACGACGAGACGGGCGAGTTCCCGCGCGAGATCGCGACGAAGGCGTGGGAGCTGGGGCTGATGAACACCCACGTGCCGCCCGAGTACGGCGGCATGGGCCTCGGCACGCTCGACGGCTGCATCATCACGGAGGAGCTCGCCTGGGGCTGCACCGGCATCGCAACGGCGATGGAGGCCAACGCCCTGGCTTCGGCACCCGTCATCGTCGCCGGCAACGACGAGCAGAAGAAGGAGTTCCTCGGGCGCCTGACGGGCGAGCCCCTCTTCGCCGCGTACGCCGTGACGGAGCCGGGCGCCGGCTCCGACGTCGCGGGCATCCGGACGAAGGCCCGCAAGGTGGGTGACGAGTACGTCATCGACGGGTCGAAGGCCTGGATCACGAACGGCGGCGTCGCGAACTGGTACTTCGTCCTCGCCTACACCGACCCCGAGAAGAAGCACAAGGGAATGTCGGGCTTCATCGTCCCGGCCGACACGCCGGGCATCACGGTCGGCAAGAAGGAGTGGAACCTCGGGCAGAGGGCGAGCGACACGCGCGGCCTGACGTTCGAGGAAGTGAAGGTCCCGGCGAAGTACCTCCTCGGCAAGGAAGGGGACGGCTTCCGGATCGCCATGTCGGCGTTCGACCACACCCGGCCGCCGGTCGCCTCGGGCGCCGTCGGCCTGGCGCAGCGGGCGATGGACGAGGCGATCAAGTACGCCAGGGAGCGGAAGACGTTCGGCCTGCCGATCGCGGCCTACCAGTCGATCAGCTTCATGATCGCCGACATGGCGATGCAGATCGAGGCGGGGCGCCACCTCGTGCGGCTCGCGGCGTGGGCGATCGACAACGGGAAGCGGAACACGAAGTTCGCCGCGATGGCGAAGGCGTTCTGCGCCGACATGGCAATGAAGGTCGCGACGGACGCCGTCCAGGTTCACGGAGGCTACGGCTACTCGCACGAGTACCCCGTCGAGAAGCTGATGCGGGACGCCAAGATCTACCAGATCTACGAGGGGACGAGCCAGATCCAGCGGCTCATCATCTGCAAGGAGATCTTCGAGCGCTGACGCTCTTCGAGAGCATCGCCCGGCACGAGGGGAGGGTCGCCGTCGTCGACGTCCGGTCGAGGACGACGTACGGCGGCCTTCTCGCTGCTTCGGACCGGGTCGCCGCGGCGCTCCTCGCCGGTCGCCGGTCGCTCGAGGAGGAGCGCGTCGCGGTCCTCGCCGTTCCGGGAGGACCGTTCCTCGCGGCGCTCCTCGGCGTGTGGCGCGCCGGGGGCGTTGCGGTTCCGCTCGCCCTCTCGCACCCGCCCGCCGAGCACGCGCACGTCCTGGACGACGCAGGGGCGACGCACGCCGTCGCCACCGACGCGGAAAGCCTGGCGCGGCTCGCACCGCTGATGGCCCAGCGGGGAATCCGGCTCCACGCTCTCGAGGCGGCTGCAGGGGGCGACGGACCCGGGCCGCGTCGTCCGTGGCCGGACCTCGAGGCGGAAGGCCGTGCCCTCGTCCTCTACACGAGCGGGACGACCGGAAAGCCGAAGGGGGCCGTCCACACGCACGGGAGCCTCGCCGCCCAGATCGCGTCGCTCTCCCGGGCGTGGGACTGGAGCGGAGACGACGCGATTCCGAACGTCCTGCCGCTCCACCACACGCACGGCCTCGTGAACGTGACTCTCTGCGCGCTCGCGAACGGGGCGCGTGTCGAGATGCTCGCGGGGTTCGACGCGGAAGGGTGCTGGCGGCGACTCGAGGAGGACGGCCTCACGCTCTTCATGGCGGTGCCGACGGTCTATGCCAGGCTCGCTGCGGCGTGGGCTGCAGCGGACCACGCGACACGCGTCCGGCGGAGCGGGGCGTGCCGGCGGTTGCGCCTGATGGTCTCGGGTTCCGCCGCGCTCCCCGTGCCGCTCTTCTCGCGCTGGGAGGAGCTCTCGGGGCACCGACTCCTGGAGCGATACGGAATGACGGAGATCGGGATGGCGCTCTCGAATCCCCTGCGAGGAGCACGGATTCCGGGAACCGTGGGGACGCCGCTCCCCGGGGTCGACGTCGCGCTCGTCGACGAGTCCGGCGCGGAGTGCGCCGACGGCACGCCGGGCGAGCTGCGCGTGAGCGGGCCGACGCTCTTCCGCGACTACCACGGCCGGCCGGAGGAGACGGCGAAGGCCTTCGCTGACGGCTGGTTCCTCACCGGTGACGTCGCGGTGCGCGAGCGCGGGGTCTTCCGGATCCTCGGCCGCGCCTCGATGGACATCCTCAAGTCCGGTGGCTACAAGCTCTCGGCACTCGAGATCGAGGAGGCCCTCCGGCTCCACCCGGGGATTCGCGACGTGGCCGTCGTCGGCCTGCCGGACGAGGAGTGGGGGGAGCGGGTCGCCGCGGCGATCGTCGCCGAAGGCGAGGCACCGACCCTCGAGACCCTGCGCGCGTGGGCCCGTGACCGGCTCGCCCCGTACAAGATCCCTTCGCGGATCGTCGTGGTCGACGACCTTCCGCGGAACGCGATGGGAAAGGTGACGAAGCCCACCGTGAAGTCTCTCTTCGGACCTGAAGCTCTCCGCCGCTAGAATCCGAGGAGCTCATGCCTTTCCTCGTTCGAAACCCGGTCGGCGGCGCGCCCGAAGAACGCTACCCGCTGAAGCCGGGCGGCAACTCCATCGGCCGGTCGCGCGAGAACGACGTCGTTCTCCACGACGCGAGCCTGTCCCGCTTCCACGCGCGGATCGACGTCGAGGAGGGAGGCTCGAGCGTCCTCGACCTCGGAAGCCGGAACGGGACGTTCGTCGGCGGGCTGCGGGTCCTGCAGTGCCGCCTGAAGCACGGCGACGCCGTTCAGCTCGGGGAGCTCGCGCTCCGCTTCGAGGAGGAGCGGCGGACGGTCCGTCCGAGCTTCTCCTCGCCCGAGCTGACGCTCCACGCGCTGATCGGTGCGGGGGCCGAGATCGACAAGACGTCGGCCATCCAGCTCCGCGGGGCGCTGCCGATGCAGCGCTCCGAGGCGAAGCTGAAGATCCTGCTGACGATCAGCCAGATCCTCTCCTCCCCCGAGCCGGTCGACACCATCCTGCCGCGCATCGTCGACCTCCTCCTGCAGATTCTCGACGTCCACCGCGCCGCACTTCTCCTCGTGGAGGAAGGCTCGCCGGAGCCGGTCGCCAAGGTGGTCCGGTCGCGGAAGGCGATGTCCGAGAACGACTCGTTCTTCAGCCGGAGCATCGTGAGGCACGTCTTCGAGAGGGGCGAGGGGCTCGTCAGCGACGACGCTCTCGTCGACCCGCGCTTCGCCGGGTCGGCGACGATCGCGGGGGAGTTCATCCGCTCCTCGATGGCGGCACCGCTGAAAATCGCCGACCGGATCCTCGGCGTCCTCTACGTCGACCACCGGTCCATCCCGAACCGCTATGGACCGGAGGACCTCGAGTTCCTCGGCGCCTTCGCCAGCCAGGCGGCGCAGGCCATCGAGAACGCGCGGCTCACGGGAAAGCTCCAGGAGGAGGCGGTGCGGCGGTCGAGCCTCCTTCGGTTCTTCCCTCCGTCCGTCGTCGGGCCGCTCATGGGCTCGGCCGACTTCGGGGCCCAGGTGCGCGACGCCGACGTGACGGTCCTCTTCTCGGACATCAGCGGTTTCACCGCGATGTCGTCGAAGCTCGCCCCGCGCGAGGTCGTCGACCTCCTGAACCGCTATTTCCCGGTCATGGCCGAGATCGTCTTCCGGCACGAGGGGACGCTCGAGAAGTACATCGGCGACGCGCTCATGGCGATCTGGGGGGTCCCGACGCCCCACGACGACGACGCCGACCGGGCGCTCGCGGCTGCCCTCGAGATGCGCAGCGCCCTCGCGAAGCTGAATGCGACCTGGGGAGAGGACCGGCGGCTGGAGATCCACGTCGGCCTGAACTCGGGGCCCGTCGCGTTCGGGAACATCGGGTCGCCGGACTACGTCCAGTTCGCGGCCATCGGCGACACGACGAACGTCTCCGCCCGGGTCTGCACGGCAGCCCAGGAGGGCGAGGTCCTGATCTCGGAGGCGACACGCCGGCGGCTCAAGACGGGGCGGTTCGCCCTCGAGGCCCTTCCGCCCGTCGCCGTCAAGGGGAAGGTGGAGCCGCTCTTCCTCCACCGGGCGCGATGGGGAGCCCTGGAAGAGACGGTCGGCGTGGAGAGGGTCCTTCCTCCGGGTTCCCCGACCCGGCCCTGAGGCCGAGCAGGCGCGGGAGCAGCGGGTTCGCGGCCGCACCGCGCTCGAGGAGTTCGCGGGCCTCGGCGGGTCGCCCGGAGCGGCCTGCGAAGTAGCCCGCGAGGAGGAGCGCCTCGGCTGAGGCCGGGTCGATCGCCAGGGCCTCGCGTGCGAGGCGGCTTCCCTCCGGGACGTCGCGGAGGGAGGCGGCCGGACTTCCGATTCGGAAACGGTGGAAGAGTGCGGAGCGCGCGAGGACCCGGGCGCTGGCCGGGGCGAGGCGCCTCGCCGCGACGAAGGCGGCCTCCGCCGTTGCCCAGGACGCTCCGTCTCCCGATCGGGCCCGCAGAAGCGAGGCCTCGGCCCTCAGGAGAGAGGCGTCCATTCCCCCGGGGCTCAGCTGCTCGACGTCGGCGAGGAGTCCGAGGGCCGTGTCGAGGTCGGAGGCCGGGTCGGCCCCCGAGACGAGAAGGCTCTCGGCGGCCGCGAGGGACGCGCGCGCGGCCTGGAGGAAACCGTCCGCGGCGCTCGGGTTCTTCTTCCGGAGAGCTGCGAGACGCTTCTCGACCTCGGCCCGGGGCGGCGCCGGGTCGCCCCCGGAGAGGAGGGCCCACTGGGCCTGTTCCCCGGCCGTGGCCAGCCACCCGGCGGCGACGCAGAAGTAATCGGTCACCTCGTCTCCGCGGGAGAGGACGGCCCGGGCCTCCGCCAGGAGCGCCGAGGGGTCCCGGCCGCGGGTGCGCACGTATCGAGCGCGGGCCGTGAGCGATTCGGCGAGGTTGCAGTGTACCGAGAAGAGGTTCGGGAACTCCGTCGCGCAGCGGCGGAAGGCCTCCTCGGCCTTCGAGAACGACGGGGCGGGGTCGATACCGTGCTCGGCTTCCCACTGGGCCTGGTTCACCCAGGCGATGCCGATGTTGTCCAGAGCGTAGGAGAGATCGTAGCGCGACGGGATGCTGCGTTCGGCGAGCGTGATCGCCTGACGGAACCTCTCCCTCGGGTCCCTTCCCTCGGAGGAGAGCTCGACGCCCCACTGCCACTCGACGTCTGAGGCGCGAAGGAGGGTCAGGGCGTTCCCGGGATCGACGGCGACGGCCTTCCCGCACCAGGCGGCGGCCTCGGCGAACGTCCCGCCGGCCGACCGGCGACGGATCTGGGCGAAGTCGATGAGGTCCCGGTAGACGGAACACAAACCCTGGTAGGCGAGCGGATCGCTGCGCGCCACGTCCACGGCCCCCCGATACGCCCTCTCGGCCTCGCCGAAGTCGGAGAGCGCCTCCTCGTCGCGCCCCGCGCTCATCCGCTCGTGTCCGCGCCTGCGGAACGCGCGGCCGAGAAGCGTTCGGGCTTCGTAGAGCCAGGGGACCTTCCCGGCGGCGCTCCCCGCGAGCGTGATGGCGCGGTCCAGGTCGTCCTGAAGCTCGGCGACGAGCGCCCTGGCGTATTCCGGAGAGTCCATGCGGGCCCCCCGCGCCCGTTCCAGGAGCTCGAGCGCCGGGTCGCGGAGGGCTGCGTCCGTCTCCCGGCGGCGCTTCTCGCGCTCCTCGGGCGTCGGTGCCGAGACGAATCCGCGGCGTTCCCTCTCGTAGAGATGCGCAAGCGTCACGCCGAGGGCGTAGGCGACGTCTGGCGTCCTGAGCCCGAGGTCCCAGGCGCGCTGAAGCCGCTCCCGCGCGGCGTCCAGCTCGCCGAGGACGAGGTGCCCACGCCCGAGCGCGTAGGCGCCGGGAGCGCGGGCCGAGGGGCCCATCGCGGGGAGGCGCGCCTCGAGGTCGCGCATCCGGTGACGGACGAGAGCCCGCTCCCGGTTCACGTCGTGGAGCGGGAGCATGTGCGAGGCGAAGCGGACGAGGACCTCCATCTCGCGCATTTCCTCGCCGAGCGATCGAGCGATGTCCGCACGCCGCGCCGACTCGACGCGGGCGCGGACGGCGAAGGCGCCGAAGGAAACGACGGCGAGGAGGAGCCCGGCCGCCATCGCGGCGAGGGCGGGGTTCTTCCGAGCCCGGCGGAGAAGGCGCGTGGCGGGGCCGTCGGGCCGGGCCGCGATCGGCTCACCGTCGAGGAAGCGGCGGAGGTCGTCTGCCAGGGCGCGGGCCGAGTCGTACCTGCGAGCCGGGTCCTTCTCGAGGCACTTGAGGACGATGGTGTCCAGGTCCCTCGGGAAGCCGGGAACGACCTTCGCCACCGGCACCGGCTCCTCGGTCATGACCCGGTTCATGACGTCGAAGGGGGTCCCTCCGTCGAACGGGAGCCGGCCGGCGAGAATCTCGTACAGCGAGACGCCGAGCGAGTAGACGTCGGACCGGCGGTCTGCCAGCGTGTGCTTGCCGAGAACCTGCTCCGGGGGCATGTACCAGGGGGTACCGAGCGCGAGGCCGGTCACGGTCATCCCCTCGACCGAGGTGTCCCGGACGAGGCCGAAGTCCATGACGAAGGGACGATGCCCGCCCTCGGGCGTCGTCTCCACCAGGATGTTTCCCGGCTTGACGTCCCGGTGGACGAGGCCGATCCGGTGCGCGGCATGGAGCCCTTCGGCGACGCGCGCGACGACCTCGACCTTCTGTTCGAGCGTCATCTCCAGGGCGGCCTCCTTGAGGTTCCGGCCCCTCAGGAGCGGCATCGCGATGTAGAGGTGTCCCTCCACCTCGCCCACCTCCCAGACCGTGCAGACCGCCTCGTGCTCGACCCGGGCCTGGGCGCGGGCTTCGACGAGGAACCGGCGGGCGAGCTCGGGGTCCTCGTCCCTGATGAACTTCAGCGCGACGTCACGGCCGAGGCGCGGGTCGCGGGCCGCGAAGACGCGCCCCATGCCCCCTTCGCCGAGGAACCCGACGAAGTCGTATCGGTCCCAGCTGGCAACTGGGAATCCGGGTTCCTCCCCGGTCCGAAGCGGGCGAGCAGAACCCGGGCCGGTCGGCGGCTCCGCCGTCCGCGGCGTGTCGGTGTCCGGCACGACGACCCTGGGTCGGGTCTCGGCCTCGAAGAAGCCGGTCGCTTCGTCCGAGGCCGCCTTCGGCTCGTCGCGGGGCATCGCCGCGGTCTGTTCAGTCTCCGAAGCTGATGGCGAGGTCCCGCGCGGTCAGCATCGTGTCGGAATCGAGCGGGACCGTCTTCATCCGGTTCGTGGCGTCCTCGAGCGGGACGTAGTTCACCGTCGGCGGCGCGAGCGCGACCATGACGCCGCTCTGCCCCGACTCGAGCGCGCGCACGGCCGCCGCCCCGAACCGGAGCGCGAGGAGGCGGTCGAAGCTCGACGGCGACCCGCCCCGGAGGAGGTGGCCGAGGACGACGGTCCGCACCTCGCGACCCGTCAGCTCCTCGAGCCCCTTCATCACGCGCTCGCCCGCTCCGGCCAGCCGCTCCATCGCCCCCGCCTCGCGCGGGCCGAGGGTGGAGATCGTCCCCCCCTTCGGCTTGGCCCCTTCGGCCACGACGACGATGGCGTGCTTCTGACCCGCCTCCTCTCCGCGACGGATGTGCTCGGCGACCTTCTGGAGGTCGTACGGGATCTCGGGGATGAGGATGACGTCGGCGTTGCCGGAGATGCCGGCGTTCAGCGCGATCCACCCCGCGTAGCGGCCCATCACCTCGACGACCATGACCCTGCGGTGCGCCTCGGCGGTGGAGTGGAGGCGGTCGATCGACTCCGTCGCGAAGGAGGCCGCGGTGTCGAAGCCGAACGTGATGACCGTCTTGTCGAGGTCGTTGTCGATCGTCTTCGGGACGCCGACGACGCGCAGCCCCTTCTTCGCCAGGGCGTTGGCGATGGCGAGCGACCCGTCGCCGCCGATGGAGATCAGGGCGTCGATGTCGTGGAGGGCGAAGGACCTCACGAGCTCGTCGGTCCGGTCGACCTCGATCGTCGTGCCGTCGGCCTGCTTCACCGGGAAGCGGAGGGGATTGCCGCGGTTCGTCGTCCCGAGGATCGTCCCGCCGAGCGAGGTGATCCCCTCGACCCGCTCGCGCGTCAGGGGGATCAGGCCCCCGGCGGGGAACTGCTCGGGGAACATGAGGCCGTTGAAACCGTCACGGATGCCGAAGCAGCGCCAGCCCCTGTTGAGGGCGGCACTGACGGCGCCGCAGATGACGGCGTTCAGGCCGGGAGCGTCGCCGCCGCCGGTGTTGATCGCGATGTTCCTGAGTCGAGACATCGTTTCGTTCCCTCCCTTCCCGTTTGCCCGTCCGTGCTGCAGCCCGATCAGGTCAGGTCGAGCGCCCTGCTCAGGTGCTCGATCAGGACGTCTCCGCCCTCGACGCCGACCGCGAGGCGGATGAGCCCGGGAGTGATGCCTCTCGCCAGCCTGTCCGCCTCGGGGACGACGGCGTGGGTCATCGATGCCGGATGCTGGATGTAGGTGATGCACGAGCCGAGGGACACCGCGAGCTCCATCGGCGTGTCCTTCCGGCCGAAGTAGTTCATGACCGTCTCGCCGGCGGCGACGCCCCCCTTCACCTCGAACGTCAGGATCGCCCCGCCGCAGCGCATCTGACGCCGGACGAGCTCTGCCTGCGGAAAGTCGGGGAGGCCGGGGTAGGCGACGGCAGTGACCTTCGGGTGGGTCGAGAGGAACCGGGCGATCTGGTGCGCCGTCTCGCTCTGCTGCGCCTCTCGCGGGGCGAGGCTCTGGATCGTCATCCCGTTCAGCCACGAGTCGAAGGGCGACGGCGTCGCGCCGATGTCCTTGTACCAGGGGAAGAAGTCGGTCCGCATGAAGCGGAACGGGCCGAGGAGCGCGCCGCCGACCGACGTGGAATGGCCGTTCACGAACTTCGTCAGCGAGTGCATGACGAGGTCGGCCCCGAGGCGGAACGGCTGCTGCAGGTAGGGCGAGCAGAACGTGTTGTCGACGACGAGGAGGATTCCCCGCGGCTCGGTGAGGCGCGAGATCGCCTCGATGTCGGCGATCCTCAGGGTCGGATTCTCGGGCGACTCGAGGAAGATCATCGCGACGTTCGGGTGCGCGTCGAGCGTCGCCTCGACGGCCGCCATGTTTCCCATGTCGCAGAAGACCGCCTCGACGCCGAACTTCCCGAGGCCGCGGAAGAGGCTGTCCGTGCAGCCGTAGACGTTCCCGGCCATGATGGCGTCCCCGGAGCGGCAGACGGCGAGGGCGAGCGTGGAGATGGCCCCCATGCCCGAACCGAACGTGAGGGCGCCGATCGTCGGCTCCTTCTCGTCGGCCGCGAGCGCCTTCTCGATGACGTGGTGCGCCTCGAGCTGGAAGAGAACCCGCTCGAGGTACTCGGTCGTCGGGTTGCCGAGGCGGGTGTAGATGCGGGCGTAGGGGCGCTCGCCCCCCTTGGCCATGCCGAGGAAGCGGTCGGCGCCGTCCCGCACGTCCTTGAAGGAGAAGGTGGAGCGCTGGTGTATGGCGGGGAGCCCGGTCCCGGCCGCGAGTGTTCGGAAGAGCCCCTCGTCGAGCTGCTTCACCTCGTCGCGGACCCAGCGGGTCTTGCGGTCGAGCCACCAGTCCCACCACGCCCAGCGGGCCGTTCCGAGAGGGGTCTTGGGGGTCGTGCACTCTGCAGTCAGCATGAGGAGATCTTATGACGCGCGGCCGCCGGCTGCCCCTGCGCGGAGAGCCGTTCGCAGCTTCGCGGGCCGGGAGCGAGGATTCGCGCGCAGCTCCTCCGGGCCGGGGCGGATCGGCTCGCGGGACCATTCGGCCCAGGTTCCGTCCCGGGCGCCGGCCTGGAACGCCTTCTTCACGAGCCGGTCCTCGCCCGAGTGGAACGTGAGGATCGCCACGCGTCCGCCCGGGGCGACGCAGGACGGAAGTGCGGCGAGGAACGTGCGGAGCGCGCCGAGCTCGTCGTTGACCTCGATCCGGAGCGCCTGGAACGTCCGCCGCACCGGATCGTCTCCCGCCTCCTCCCGGACCCGCGCGGGGAGCGCCGCCAGCGCCTCCCGGACGGCCGCGGCGAGCGTGAGTGTCGTGGCAATGGGGACGCGCGACCGGGATGCCACGAGGGAGCCCGCGATCGCCTCGGCGTACGGCTCGTCGGAGTTCTCCCTCAGAAGCGCCGCGAGGCGCTCCCTGGAGATACGGGCGAGGAGGTCGGCGGCGGAGAGGCCTCGCGAGGGGTTCATCCTCATGTCGAGCGGTCCGTCCGCCTTGAACGTGAACCCGCGCGCCGGGTCGTCGAGCTGCATCGAGGAGACGCCGAGGTCGGCGAGGACGAGGTCGACGGAGGCGAGCCCCAGCTCTCCCAGGACCTTCGGCAGGCCCGCGAAGCTCGAACGCCGGACAGTCAGGGACTCCTCGCCGAACCCGAGCCCGCGGAGGCGCGCCACCGTCTTCGGCAGCTCCACCGGGTCGGCGTCCAGACCCAGGATCCGGCCGCCGGGCAGGAGGCGAGGCAGGAGCTCGGCAGCGTGGCCTCCGTGGCCGAGCGTCGCGTCGACGGCGACGAGCCCGGGGGCGGGGCGAAGTGCGGCGAGGACCTCCTCCACGAGGACGGGTCGGTGCGACCCGGCGGGAGTCCTCCCGGACGAGGCGACCTTCGCGACGGTCTCGGGGAAGCGCTCGGGGTCGCGCTCCTTGTACCTCTCGTCGAAGCGGCGCGGGTTGCGGCCCGGGTAGCGGGGACGGCGGCGGTGGGGAGGATCGACCACGGGGGCGATTGTGCCCTCGACCGCGCCGCCGTCGGCGCCGGAGTCCGTCGGAGCCGCCCGCGGGGGGCGGTTCCGACGGTTGCGAGCGCTCCGCTCAGCGCGGCAGGTCGATCGCCTTTCCGACCGCGTCGGGGAGCGCGACGCCGAGGAGCTTCCCGACGGTCGGGGCGAAGTCGTAGGGAGTGCGCTCGGCGTCGGAAACACCGGCCTTGACGCCCCCGCCCCAGAAGACGAGCGGGACATTCGTGTCGTATTCGTATTGCGACCCGTGGGTGCTTCCGCGTGCGTCGGGGTAGACGATGACGCCCCGACGCGGGATCAGGTAGGCCTCGCCCGAGCGGACCGGGTCGTAGTCGTTGAGCGCGAAGCGGACGTCGCGGTCGTTCCGGTCCCAGCTGTCCCGCTGTGAGGCGAGGAGAACGGTCCGGAACTCCTCCCGGTGAAGCCGCGCCACCGCGCCCGGAAGGACGCGGTCGATGTCGGCCGTGGTGACGGCGCGTCCGGCCGGTCCGCACGCCCCGGCGACGGTGAGCATCGCCGGGAGGGCGGGGAGGTTGTACTTCAGGTCGAACCCCTCGTTGCCGAAGATCGGCCTCGCGTCGAGCGGCAGGCAGAGCTCCTCGCAGAGATAGCGGTTCAGCCTCTCCTCGAAGTTGTTCACGGCCCCGTTCCCGGAAAGGACCCGGCCGCCCGTGAAGGTCTTGTCGCGTCGCGCCTCGAGCTCGGGGATCGTCTGGAAGCCGTGGTCCGCCGAGAGGGCGAGGATCACCTTCCCTTCCGGGAACCCGCGGTCGAGCGCCTCGAAAAGGCGGCCGAGCTGCACGTCGAGGCGCCGGAGGGTGTCGAGGTTCTCTTCGGACTCCGCACCGTAGGCGTGCGAGACCGTGTCCTGGGCCGACAACCCGAGACTGAGGATGTCCGGCGGCTCCTCGTGTCCGAGCTCGAGGTCCTTCGAGGCCAGCACCTCGAGGGCGAGGTCCATCGTCAGCTCGTCGATGAACGGGCTGTAGTAGATGCCGTGGTAGTAGCCGTTCGAGGCGAGGGACATGTCCTTGTCCCAGCCGAGCCCGTTCACCGGGATCTGGAACGGGCGGATCTCGAACGCGGGAACGGCCCGGACCTCAGCGGGGGAGGTCCCGGCAGGAAAGAGAGGGTCGGCCATCTTCCGCCACGCCAGACCGAGGCGGCGGGGAAGCTGCCCCCCCGCCCGGGTCCGGTTGAACCTGGAGACGACCTTCGACACGACGGAGCCTCCGGGCGACCTCGCGTCGTACGCGGGAGAGCTGACGAATCGGCCCGTGACCTGGTCCCACCAGTAGACGGCGTGCTCGCGCCGCTTTCCCGCCAGGAAGATGGCCGCCCGGTCCTTGCCCGACAGGGACACGACGCGCGCCTCGGGATAGCGCTCGAGAAGCCGGTCGCCGAGAGTCGGGACGCGCAGGCTTCCAGGCCCGGGCAGAAAGACGTCGTCTTTCGTCTCCGGGTCGACGAACGGCTGGTCGGTACAGTAGACCGGTCGGAGCGACCCGTCGGCGCGCGGCTCGAACCAGCGGTTCGCGACGATCCCGGTGACGCGAGGCGGCGCCCCCGTTCCGAGCGAGGCATGGCCGGGGCCGGTCTCGGTGTTCAGGTGGGCGTAGTGCGCGTTCCTCTCGACATACCCCTCGTCGAGCAGCCGCTTCAGCCCCGCGACGAAGTACGGCCGGTATTCGAGCAGCCGCTTCATCTGGAGGCCGTCGACCGAAACGAGGACCGCCAGCTTCGGCGAGCGGACCGGAGGGGCGGAGGCGTCCCTGCGGGCGGCCTGCGCGAGAGCCAGGAACGAGACGACGAGGGAGACGCCGAGGGCGAGGGTGGAGAGGCGGAGTTTCTTCATTGTCGTAGGGGAGCGGTCCGGTCGGGCCGCCCGAGACGATTCTACGGCGCGGGTGAGGTTGGGGCCGTCAGGATCCTGTGAAGGGCGCGTGACGGCGAGACGGGGGCGCCCGGCACGGACGTGCGACGAACATGTTGCTAAGATCACAGAAAAGCCCCGGCAGCTGAAGGAGCATCCGCATCATGAGACTGAACGTGCACCCGCTACGCGTTCCCGCCCTCGTCCTCCTCGCCGCGCTCGTGGCTCTTCCGTCCTGGGCGGCCGAGAAGAGATTCGTCGACGACGACGCCTCGAAGGAGAAAGACGAGCCGACGACCTGGCTCGCGAGCTACGACCAGCTCGTGAAGGGGAAGGAGGCCGACTGGGTCTTCTTCGACGGCTATTCCGCCGGCAGCTACAAGACCGTGGTCGTGAAGGAGTTTTCCTTCAACGAGAAGGACAAAGAGGCGAAACGGGCCGTCGAGTACGGCAAGGAGTACGCCGAGCAGTGGATCCAGAAGTCGGGCAAGCTCGGCTGGGATACCGCCGGCTCGGGGAAGGCCGATCTGACGATCGAGGGGCACGTCGTCCACGCGTGGGAGCCGAGCGGCGCTGCGCGGTTCTGGGGCGGCTGGTACGCCAACCCCGGCGCGGTCCAGGAGCTGATCGGGAAGGACTCCTCCGGGAAGACCGTCTTCCAGATCCGCCACAAGTCGCGCGGTTCCACGGTTCGCGACGCCATCGAGAACGGTCTCGAGGACATCGTCAAGTCTCTCGAGAAGGGTAAGTAGGATTCCCCCGGGCGCCGGAGGGCGCTCGCGGGCACGGAAGGGGGCGGCGGGGAGACTCGCCGCCCTCGCGGTTCTCAGGCCCGCCGCGCCGCCGGCGCGGGGTTTCCCCGGGACATCACAAGGTGGGGCGTTCCCAGCCGGGTCGGAGGGGGTCTGGGGGAACCGGCCGCCGCGCCGTCGGCGCGAGGTTCCCCCGGGACACTCAGATCAGCTGGTTCTGGTAGGCGAAGACGACCGCCTCGAGCTTCGAGTGGACGTTCAGCTTCCGGAGGATGTTCTGGATGTGGTTTCTCACGGTGACGTCGCTGATGAAGAGCTGCTCGCCCATCTCGTCGGTCTTCTTCC
>CALBDV010000870.1 GCA_937927565.1 uncultured Holophagales bacterium | reverse complement strand
CCGTTCACCGTGAGCGAGCAGATCCTGGGCAAGTACCCCGGGTGGAAACCGAAGAGCTGCTTCAGGTGCAAGAACGGGAAAGGGAAGGCCGGATCCCGCGAGGAGAACCTTCCCGTCGCCTCCGTCCTCGCCCGGCACACGGCCGGTCCGAAGGATGGGGTCTTCACGGACGGTGCCGCCGACCCGAACCCCGGTCCGGGTGGCTGGGGAGCGGTCTACGTCGTCGGGGACCGTGTCGTGTCCGAGGATTGCGGGCACGAGCCGCACACGACGAACAACCGGATGGAGCTCGTCGCGCTCGTCGCCGGATGCCGCCTCGTTCCTCCCGGCACGCCGGCGATTCTCTACACCGACAGCATGCTCTGCGTGAACACTCTGACTTTGTGGGCGAAGGGCTGGGAAGCTCGGGGCTGGAAGCGCAAGGATGGCCCGATCAAGAACCTCGAGCTCGTCCAGGAGCTCTACCTCACCCTCCGGTCCCGCCCCGAGCTGGAGGTCCGCTGGGTTGCCGCCCATTCCGGCATCCGCTGGAACGAGTACGCCGACGCGCTCGCCACGGCCTACCGGCGGAAGGTGCGCTGAAGGGACGCCTGACCGAACTCGTTTAATACACGATTTCGTGCCTGGCACGAAATCGGGGACTATGGTCGCAGGGGGTGAGCGATTGGCTACCTGCCGGCGGGTTTCGCGGGGTCGAGCCTCCAGACGCCGCCCCCCTCGAAGCCGACGAGGAGCGTGCCGGAGGGCTCGAGGGCGAGAGCGGCGAGGTCGGGGTGGGGCGGCTCGCCGCCGACGCGGGTCCAGCTCTTTCCCCCGTCCGTCGAACGGAGGATCCCCTCCCGGACGGCCCCCGCCCAGATCGTTCCGGTGGACGGGTCGAGGAGGAGGCGCGTCACGTTCCCCGTTTCCGCGCCCTTTCCCGCGACGGCCCACGTCTTCCCGCCGTCGGCCGAGCGCCAGATCCCCTTCGCCGTCGCCGCGAAGAGCTCACCATCGGCCTTGCCGGCGACGATCGCCTGGATGCGGGTCGTCGGCGGGATGCCGCTGGCCGGGGTCCAGGTCGCCCCGCCGTCGGAGGAGAGGCGGAGAGCCCGGTCGTCGCTGTAGAGGAGCCGGTCCGCCGAGCCGGCGTCGACGTGGAAGGCGAAGTACCCGAGGAGCGAGCTGGCGTCGCGCGGGGCCTTCAGGTCGCGCCAGGTCAGGCCGCCGTCGTCGCTCCGCGCCACCTGACAGAAGCTCCTCCCGCTGTGGGCGTAGACCCTCTTCGGGTCCGACGGCGCATAACGGACGTGCTGGACCTCCGGCTCGCAGCCTCCCTTCAGGACGTGGGTCCAGGTCGCGCCGCCGTCGCTCGAGCGGAAGGCGCCCTTGCGGGTTCCGGCGAGAAAGGTCCCGGACGCGGCGGGATCGGCGGCGAGGGAGAGGACGGCGCGGTTCGTCAGCCCCTCGTTCGACAGGGCCCAGGTCGCCCCACCGTCCTCGGAGCGGTGGACGCCCCCCTGCGTCGACCCGACGAAGAAGCGCTTCGGAGAGGCGGGGTCGACGAGGATCGACGTCACCTCGAGCGAGTGGATGCCCCGGCCGGCCGTCCAGGTGGCGCCCCCGTCCGCCGTCTTCACGACGCCGTCGCGGCCCGTGCCGGCCCAGACGGTACCCGAGGCCTCGTCGAGGGCGAGGGAGCGGAAGTTCACCCAGTTGAAACCCTTCGAGAAGGTGGTCCAGGTGGCGCCGCCGTCCGTGGAGCGCAGCACGCGGTTCGGGATGCCGGCGTAGACGAGACCGGGCGTCTTCACCGAGGCGAGGAGGGCGTAGACGATGTTGCCGGTCATCCTCGCGTCGCTCTTCGTCTCGGCAAAGGTCGCCCCTCCGTCCGTCGATCGGAGAACGCCGTCCCCGTTCGTCCCGGCAAGGACGACGCCGTCCGCGAGAACGGCGACGCTGTGGACCGACTCGTCGTCGAGGGACCTCTTCCAGGTCGTCCCGCCGTCCGCGGAGCGGTAGACGCCGGTGGAGGAGCCGGCCACGACGGACTTCCCGTCGCGCGACACGGCGATGCTGTGGACGCGCGAGATGCTGGTGTTTCCCGCGTCGACCGGCTTCCAGCTCGCTCCCGAGTCGGTCGACCGGAAGACGCCCGCCGGGTGGCCGTCGGAGTCGCTGCTCGCCCAGACGTTCGCGGGGGTCGCCAGGTCGAACGCGAGGCCGGTCATCGCGGGCTGCTGCAGCTTCTGGTCGAGGACCTTCTTCCAGGTTGCCCCGGAGTCGGCACTGCGCCAGAGGGCGGTGAAGCCGGCCGCGAGGACGACCCTGGAGTCGGCCGGGCTGACGGCGACCGCGTTCACCGTCTCCCGGGCCGGCACCCCCGCGAGGCGCGTCCAGGTCGCGCCGCCGTCCATCGACTTCCAGACCCCGCCGCCCCACGCGCCCGCGTAGAGGACGTTCGCGGCCTTCGGGTCGGGCGCGAGGCCGTAGACCGCGCCGCCGGGAGGCCCCACGGGGCTCCAGGGGCTGGCGGAGAGGCCGGCGACCGGGAAGGAGAGAAGAGCAGCAAGGCTGAACGCAGGTACGGCGTTGCGCGAGACCATGTGAACCTCCGAGATTGCGAGAAGGTGGCGCAGGATCTCGGAATTCCCCCCGCGTGGCAAGGGCGGCGCGCCGGCCGCCTACCCGATCGGGATCTTCTCCCCCGTCAGCTCCCGCTCCCCGCGCTGGTAGGCGAGGATCCTCTCGACGAGGAGGCGGACCGGCTTCGGGAACG
>CALBDV010000869.1 GCA_937927565.1 uncultured Holophagales bacterium | reverse complement strand
GATGTTGATGAGGCGGCTCTCCAGCGACGCGACGAGCCGGACGTGGAACGCCTCTGGCCGGTGGCCGAGAATGACGTTTGCGCCCCGGCCGACGATGACGACATTCCCCATCTCGCCGAGCCGCAGGATCGTCTCGGTCGTCTCCTGGACGGGCCGCGACGAGGCGCGGTGAAGGCCGAGGAGCTCCTCGATGACGAACGAGACTCCGGAAAGGTGGTCTTCGGGCGACCAGGAGGCGAGTCGATCGGGAAGAGCCTCGTCCTCGAGGATCTTGTCGACGAGCTCCTTGTCCACGACCACCCAGGACCCGCGTCCCTTCGGCTGGGCTTTCTCGAGCCACTCGCAGAGCGCCTCGCCGAAGGCGTTCCCTCCGGCACCCGTCTGGCGAGACACGGTGACGACGGGGCGCCGGCGTTCGCGCGCCTTCAACGGCCCCTTGGGCGAGGCCCCGAGCATCGCGGCGACGAAGGCGAGGGTCTTCTCTTCGGACGAGACGAAGGACATGGCGATCCTCCTTCCGAAGCGGGGCGGGTGGCTCCAAGTGTACGCCGCAGGGGCGCCGGAGCGCGGGTGGCGCACGGGCCGGCCTGGTGCCGGATCGCCGCGCAGAGTGTAGATGGTAGACCTGCCCCCCCCGCTCTCGGGCGTGCTGCGGCGCGGCGGATATGATCGCGGACCGATCCCGACCCGATTCCCGGATGGAGCTGAGGAAGGAGCAGAGGCGGATGAAGTACGAAGGGAAGGCCATCCAGACCGTTCCGCTCGACGGGGGCTTCGTCGAGCTGCGGTTCGACCTGCAGGGCGACTCCGTCAACAAGTTCAACAGCCTCACCCTCGGCGAGCTGAAGGAGGTCGTGGCCGGGCTGACCGCCGCGCCGCCGAAGGGGCTCCTGATCACGAGCGGCAAGGACGTCTTCATCGTCGGCGCCGACGTGACCGAATTCCTGACGCACTTCCGCAAGAGCGAGGAGGAGCTCGCCGCCTGGCTCCTCGAGACCGACGCGACGTTCAGCGCCATCGAGGACCTCCCGTGCCCCTCCGTCGTCGCGATCAACGGCTTCTGCCTCGGCG
>CALBDV010000868.1 GCA_937927565.1 uncultured Holophagales bacterium | reverse complement strand
TTCAAGGACAAGGACGCCCTCGTCCGCGAGCTCTGCCTCGCGGACTTCGACTCCCTCGCCCGGGCATTCCAGCGGATCGCCCGCGAGCCGGACCCGCTCGAGCGGCTGAAGAAGTCGGGCCTCGCCTATGCCGACTTTGCCCACGAGCACCCGAACCACTACCGCCTCATGTTCATGACGCCCCACCCGGGCGACGTCAAGGACGAGGTGGAATCGGCGAAGCGCAAGGGGAACCCCGAGGGCGACGCCTACGCGTTCCTCGTCGCCACGGTCACCGAGGCGATCGAGAAGGGGATGCTCCGTCCCGAGCTGAAGGACGCGCATCTCGTCGCCCAGGCGGCCTGGGCCGGCGTCCACGGCGTCATTTCCCTCCACGTCGCAAAGGGAACCGACGGCTGGATCGACTGGAAGCCGCTGAAGAAGACGGTCACGCTCGTCGTCGAGTCGTTCAGCCGCGGGATCTCGAGGTAGGCCCTCCCGTGGTCTCGCTCGCCCGCCGCAACCTCTTCCACGACAAGCTCCGCTTCGTCATCACGATCGCCGGCGTCGCCTTCGCCGTCACCCTCGTCTTCGTCCAGGTCGGCCTCTTCCTCGGCCTCCTCGACAACGCGTCGGTCACGATCGAGAACATCGACGCCGACCTCTGGGTCACCTCCCGCAACACCCCGAACGTCGACTTCGCCCACACCTTTCCCGAGAGCTACGTCCAGAGGGTCCGCTCCGTTCCCGGCGTGGCGAGGGCCGACAACCTCATCGTCTGGTTCATGCAGCTGAGCCTGCCGACCGGGGCGCAGGAGGGGACACTCGTCTACGCCCTCGAGGACTTCAAGGCCTGGAACCTCCCCTGGAGCGTCATCGAGGGGCACGTCGAGGACCTCCCGCGCGGGGACTTCTTCTTCCTCGACGACTCGGCCACGCGCCGCTACGGCCCCTTCGCCGTCGGGCAGCACCGGGAGATCTCCGAGCGCCGGCTGAAGATCATCGGCCGGACCGACGCGGCCCGCTCCTTCACGACGACGCCGATCGCCTTCATGGACACCGCCCTCGCCCAGGAGCTCTCCTATCAGGCCCTGCGCGGGAATACGACCTACGTCCTCGTGAAGCTGGCCCCGGGGGCGGACGTCGCCGCGGTCCGCGCGGAGATCGGGCGCCGCCTCCCGTACAACGACGTCTTCACGAAGGCCGAGTGGGCACAGCGGTCGCGCGCCTACTGGGTCGCCAACACCGGCATCGGCCTGAACACGTACCTCACGGTCTTCCTCGGGATCCTCGTCGGCGTCGTCGTCGTGGCGCTGACGCTCTACACCTCGACGATGGAGCACCTCAAGGAGTTCGGGACGGTGAAGGCGATCGGCGGGAGCAACGCCGACATCTACCGGATCCTCGCCGAGCAGTCGGTCATCGCCGCGGTCCTCGGATTCGCCGTCGGGGCCGTCTTCGCCCTCGCCGCCGGGCCCGGGATGGAGAAGGCGGGGCTGAAGCTGATCATCACCCCCGACTTCGGCGCGATCGTCCTCGTCGGGACCGTCCTCCTCTGCCTCGCCGCGTCGATGGTGTCGTTCCGCAAGGTCGCCGCTCTCGACCCGGCCCTCGTCTTCCGCGGCTGAAGCCGACCCGACCCGCCCTTTTCACGGCCCGAGCGCGGGCCCCTGTGCAAGGAGTCTCCGATGACCGTCCTCACGTCGCAGAACGTCGTCAAGCGCTTCACCGAAGGGAAGCAGACCGTCGAGGTCCTGAAGGGGGTCTCCCTCGATGCGAGTCGCGGCGAGATCGTCGCCCTCGAGGGGCCCTCCGGCTCCGGGAAGACGACGTTCCTCTCGATCCTCGGCTGCATCCTGACGCCGACCGAGGGGCGCGTCGTCGTCGACGGGCAGGAGGTCGACCTCTCGCGCCCGGGCGACCTCCCGGCGATTCGCCGGAGGTCGATCGGCTTCGTCTTCCAGCAGTTCAACCTATTCCCCGCCCTTTCCGCCGTCGAGAACGTCGAGTACTCGCTCAACGTTCGCGGCGTGAAGGGCTCGGCGGCGCGGAGGGAAGCCGAGCGGGTCCTCGACGCCGTGGGCCTTGCCGACCGGAAGGCCTTCCTCCCGCGCGACCTCTCGGGCGGGCAGAAACAGCGGGTCGCCATCGCGAGGGCGCTCGCCGGCGCGCCGCCCCTCCTCCTCGCCGACGAGCCGACCGCGAACCTCGACTCGCACGCCGGCCGGCAGGTCCTCGAGCTGTTCCGCGACCTCGCGAAGAGAGAGAACCGCGCCCTCGTCATCGTGACCCATGACCCGATCGTCCGCTCCATCGCCGACCGCGTCGCCGTCATCCACGACGGCCTCCTCGCCGCCTGAAGCCCGCCTCACGGAGAGACGCCATGACCACGAAGAAGCTCCTCCTCTACGCCATTCCCGCCGCAGCGTTCCTCGCTGCCGGCATCTTCGCCGCCCAGCATGCCGCCGACGCGACGCCGGATCCGACCGGCCGGCCGCTCACCTTCGCTCCGGCGAGCTCCCGCGTCGTCGCGGAAGGCCGCGTGACCACCTACCCGGGGAAGGAGGTCGTCGTTGGAACCGACTTCGCCGGCACGCTCGAGCGCGTCGCCGTCGAGGAGAAGCAGCGCGTGAGGACGGGGGACGTCCTCGCCGAAGTCCGCGCCGACGAGGAGCGCGCGGCGCTGGCAGAGGCAAAGGCCCGGCTCGCCGAGGCCGAGGCCGACCTGCGGCTCGCCGATGTGGAGATCGTCCGCGCCCGGCAGCTCCTCGAGGGGAAGGTCGGAACGAGGCAGGCCGTCGACCGGGCCGAGCGCGACCGCGACGCGGCCGCCGCCCGGCGCGAGACGGCCCGCGCCGAGTCGGAGCGGCTGGCGGCGCGGATCGGCAAGTCGCGCATCGTCTCTCCGCTCTCGGGCGTCGTCCTCGGCAAGCACGTCTCGACGGGCGAGACGGTCGACCGTGGCGCACCGATCGCCACCGTCGCCGATCTCGACCGGCTCCGGGTCGAGGCCGAGGTCGACGAGGCCGACACGGGGCGCATCCGCCTCGGCGCCCCCGTCGTCGTGAAGGTCGAGGGAGAGACCGCGACGTGGCGCGGCACGGTGGAGGAGATCCCCGATGCGGTCACGGGGCGGAAGATCAAGCCGCAGGACCCCGCGCGCCCCACCGACACGCGGGTTCTCCTCGTGAAGGTCGCCCTCGCGGGTCACGAGGGGCTCAAGCTGGGCCGGCGCGTGGAGATCGAGATCGAGGCGAGGTGACGGACGCGCGGGCGGCCAGCTGCCCTCCCGCAGGCCCGGGCTTCAGCCGTCCTCGCCCGACGGACCCCCCAGGACCTCGTCCATGTCGTACCCCGGGACGCCGGGCTCCGTGAGCGAGACTTCCAGCCCGGCAGCCCGGAACCAGGGCGCCTCGGCCGGCTCGACCTCGCCCCCGGCCCGGAGCAGCCGCTCGCGGAGCGCCTCGCGCTGCTCGAGGGCCCAGGCCCGGAGGGGCGACGGCTTTCGCTTCGTCCCGGGCCGGGCGCCGACGAAACCGGTTCGGACGACGAGGATGGCCGCTGCCGACAGGGAGAGCGCGCGGAAAACGTCGGTCCGCGGCTCGGGATCGAGCCAGGAGAAGGCGAGGAGCACCGCCGCCAGAGGGAGCGACACCGCCGCGGGGACGAGGCCCGAGAGGGACCCGAAGCCCGCATCCCGAGCTCTTCGCGCGGCGAAGAAGACCGCCGCGGCCACGGTGAGCACCGCCGCGACACCGGCCACCTTTGCCCCGAGAGTGGCGTCGGCGAACGCGAGCGGAACGAGGCCCACGACGAAGGCGACGGGCGTCGCCTCCGCGATGTCGCGCCCCCGCTCCGGTTGTGCCGCTTCGAAGCGCTCGGCCTCACCGACCCAGAGCAGCGCCTCACCGCTGAACGCCGCTTCGACGGCCTCGTCGAACCGCCCGCCGAGCCGAGCAGCCGTCTCCCGGGCCTCGACCAGCGGCAGGGAGCCGCGGTCGCCGAAGAGGAGGCTGACGAGCGCGGCCTCCGGGGGTCTCAGGTCGGACGGGTCGGCGCGCAGGACGAGGTTCGGCGGCTCCTGCCGGTCGACGACGACGGCCTTCGCGTCGCGGAGGCGGCGCCAGACCTCGCCAGCCGCGGGGGCGAGGGGCGCGCGCTCGCCGAAGAGAGACCCGAACACCTCGGGCGAGAGCGTCTCGGGCCTCTCCGGAAGGGGCCGCGGCGCCGGGGCCTTCCGGCGGCGTCGGCGGCGCCACGCCAGGAGGTTCCTGCCGAGGAGGTAGAGCCCGGCCACGACCGGCAGGAGCGCGAGCCCGAGAAGCGCCGCCGGGAAGAGGTGGTCGACGCCGGCAGGCCGATCCTCGACTTCCCGATCGAAAAGGAACGAGAGGTCGACTCCCTCGCCGGGCGCCAGCGCCCTCTCGAGCGTGACGAACATGAAGTTCCCGGCAAAGCTCCAGGAGTTGTGTCCGACGAGGCCGTAGTCGAGCGTCTCGATCGGCCCCTCCCGGCCGGGGGCGGCGAAGTTCAGGTCGAGGACGTATCGGTGAAGGGGATTCGGGCCCGCCCGCTTCAGCGCCTCGCGCGTCTCGTGCCACCGTTCCGAGAGGCGCTCCCCGAGCGAGCTCGCGGGCATCGGCCGGGCCCGGGGGCGTGGCGCCCAGACGGGCGTCATCGCCCCCCAGGCCTTCCAGCGAATCCGGTAGGTCCGCGTCGTCGGCGCCTCCCACGGCGGCGCGTTCGAGGAACGAAGAGCCCAGGAGAGCGTCGTCCCGTCGAGGGTGTAGCGGTCCTGCTCCCAGAGGGTCCCTGCCTCGAGCTTCTTCTCGCCGCCGGCCGGGTCGAGGAGGACGACCTCGAGGAGCTCGGGGAAGGCCGGCTGCCGCGTGTCGAGCCGGCGCGTCGCGACGAAGGAGCTCTCCGACGCGACGAGGACGTGCTTCTCCGTCAGGACGACCGTCCCGTCGGCCTCGAGGTCCGCGTCGACGCGGACGCTCGTCCAGCGCAGCTCGGCGTCGGCCGGGAGCGCGGCAAGCGTCGCGGCGAGGACCGCGACCGGAAGAAGGCGATTGAGGAAGATGGCGGAGGTTATCAGGGGCGGTCCCCGGCTCGCGAGCGGCCGCCGGACCCGCCGCGGACCCCGGCGCGTGGGACACGCTCTCTCCCCGCCGCCGCTCAGCCCAGGTGCTTCGTCGCCTCCCGCCGGGAGAGGCCGGAGAGGCGGTCGGTGTTCGCCGCCACGTACCGGCGCACCTCGACCGGGTCCGTCCGCGCGTACTGCCGGAGCGCCCAGCCGATCGCCTTGCGGAGGAAGAACTCCTTCGAGCCGAGCGACGGTTCGATCGCGGCGTAGAGCAGATCGAGCTCCGTCCTCTCCCTGAATCCGAGCTGGCAGAGGATCGCCGAACGCCGCTTCCAGAGGTCGTCGCACCGCGCCCAGGCGAGCATCGCCCGGCGCATGGGACGCGGCTCCTTCCGGAGGAGCTCGCCGAGGAGGTGCGAGGCGACCGGGTCGACGACGTCCCACCAGGCCCCCTTCACGACCATCTCCTCCCAGACGGGGAGAGCGTCGAGATCGCGAAACCGCGCGAAGGCCTTCCACCGGGCGAGCTCCACCGCGGCGTACATCTCCTCGCGGAACTCCGCCCTCCGAAAGACCGCCAGGACCTCCCGGCGGAACGCCTCGGCGTCCTGGACGTCGAGCCCCGCGATGGCGCCACGGCAGATCGCGCGAAGCGGCACCGCCCCGACCCCGTGAAACGGCATCGCCGACTTCATGTAGGCCTGCGCCCCGCGGGCGCGCTCCGGATCGCCGAGCGAAGCCAGCTCCCGGCGGAGGGCGAGGAGGAGGCGGGACGGGCGGGCCATGCCCCTATTCTGCCTCCGCATCCTCCCTCGCTCCGCGGTGGGGCGATTCGCTCGTCCCTTTCGAGGCCTTCGTTCGGGTTTCCTTCCTGCACTCCATTGACAACCTCGAAGCCCGGCCCTACTGTATCGGTGTTGTGATACACCAATTCGCCGGGAGAAGCCCATCGCCCCGTGGCCTGCACGTCGACCCGCGCGACGCCGTCCCCATCTGGAAGCAGATCGAGGAGGGAGTGCGACGCCTCGTCGGCTCCGGCGCCCTGAAGCCGGGCGCGGCGGTCCCCTCGGTCCGGGACCTCGCCCGCGACCTGCAGGTGAACCCGGCGACCGTCGTCCGCGCCTACCAGCGCCTGGTGGATGCCGGGCTCCTCGCCGTGAAGCGCGGCGAGGGAACGTTCGTCGCCGACTCGATCCCTGCCGTCCCGAAGGCCGAGCGGAGCCGTGCGCTCGCCGAGGGAGCCCTCCGCTACGCGTCGACCGCGGTCACGGTCGGAGCCTCGCGCGACGAGGCGGCCCGCGCCCTCGACTCCGCGTTCTCGCGCCTCGCCCCCTCGAAGGAAGGAGAGAAGAAGTGACGGACGCCGCAACCACGACCCCGGCCGCGCGCGTCGACGGGCTCACCGTCCGCTACGGACGCACGACCGCCGTCGACGCGGTCTCCCTCGACGTCCCGAAGGGGTCCGTCTTCGCTCTCCTCGGGAGGAACGGGTCCGGGAAGTCCTCGCTCGTCCGCTGCCTTCTCGGTCAGCAGAAGCCCGAGGCCGGGCGCCTGGAGCTCCTGGGCAAGGACCCGTGGAGGAATCGCGCGAAGCTGATGGAGCGCGTCGGCGTCGTCCCAGAGGAGTCCGATGCCCCCCGCGAGATGACGCCCCGCCAGCTCGGCGCGTTCTGCGCGCGGCTCTATCCAACCTGGGACGCGAAAGGCTTCGACGCCCGCCTCTCGCGCTTCGGCGTCCCTCCGGCGACCGCCTTCGGCCGTCTCTCCAAGGGGCAGAAGGGGCTCACGCAGCTCTCTCTCGCCCTCGCGGCCTCTCCCGAGCTCCTCCTCCTCGACGACCCGACGCTCGGCCTCGATCCGGTCGCCCGGCACGCGTTCTTCGACGAGATCGTGACCGAGCTGGCCGACCGCGGGACGACCGTGTTCCTCACGACGCACGACCTCGCGGGCGTCGAGCGGATCGCCGACCGGGTCGGCATCCTGAAGGACGGGAGGCTCCTCCTCTGCGAGGAGACGGAGACGTTGAAGTCACGCTTCCGTTCCGTCCGCTACCGGAGCGAGGTGACCGAGAGCCGGACGGAGTTCGGCAACGAGCTCGACGAGATGGAACCGCTCCGCGCGAAAGTACGGGGATGGGGGATCGAGGCGGTCGTCACGGGATTTACCGACGAGCGCTTCGAGCGCTTCGCCGCGCTCGACGGCATCACCGAGGCCGAGGCCTCGCCCCTCTCCCTGGAAGAGGTCTTCCTCGCCGTGGCCGGCGAGGA
>CALBDV010000867.1 GCA_937927565.1 uncultured Holophagales bacterium | reverse complement strand
CCTCGGCCAGGCGTGTTCCGAGGCCGCCGGCGAGGAGGACGGTCTTCACGGGAGGCCTCGCATGCGGCGAGTTTACGGCAGGCGTCGCGGCAGGAGTGATTCTCCGGAGATCAGCGGGTGAGCGGGGCGGACCGGAAGCGGTTGAGCAGGGACTCCCGAAAGGGGTCGAGGTTGTCCGGGACGATCATGAGGTAGTAGCAGTCGGCACAGGCCTTGTTCTCGCAACGCCGGCCTTCCAGCATCATCAGCTGGAAGGAGCGGAGAGAGGGGCCGTTCCAGATGTCGCGGAGGGGCGTCTGGAAGGCGTTCCCGACGTTCGTGTTGTGAGACCAGTCATTTCCGCAGACCGAGACGGCACCGTTGGCATTGACCGCCAGGACGTAGAACGGATAGGCGCAGATGTCCTTCGGGACGAGTGGCAGGCCGTCGTAGGTTTCAGGATGCGTCCCGAGCGTGAAATCCTTCAGGCCCGAGTAGGACCAGCCCATGAGCTTCTCCACGCCGATGTGCGTGCTCATGGGGCCGAAATCGGCGTAGAACTTCTCGATCTCCTCCGAAGTCAGCCCCGAGTCGGCGATCTTCACGTAGACGTCCATCCGACCCCGCTGCCGGTAAAGGTCTTCGAGGTTGCGTCGGAAGGCGTCGTAGTCGATGTCGACGTCGGCGATCCGCTTGTAGGCCTCTCGCGAGACGCCCTCCACCGAGATGGAGATGAGGTCCAGGCCGGCGTCCGCAATTCGTGCGTTGAGTTCGGGGTTCAGAAGCGACCCGTTCGTCTTGGTCCAGATCCGCTCGGCGACCCCGGCGTCTCTCGCGTAGCGGACCATCTCGGGAAACTGCTTGTGGACGAGCGGCTCACCGTCCTTGTAGAGGCTGAGCAGCTTGAGCTTCTGCGGGAACGCTTTCAGGTCGTCGACGATCTTCTTGAAGACGTCGAGCTTCATCGTCGCAATCGGTCGCCCCACCCTTCGTAGCAGATCGGGGTCGCCGGTCGGGCAGAACTGACAGCGGAAGTTGCAGACGTTGGTGGGCTCGATGTAAACGACAAAGGGAGTGTCGAGCGGGAGGATCTTCTCGAGATCCTGTCGCTCCTGGCATCGGAGGTCTTTCGGCTCGATCCTCTGCCCACCGGTCGAATTCGTCTCGGACGCCATCTCGTATCTCCTACCGGCCCATCCACCCGCCGTCGACGAGGAGGACCGTTCCGTGGACGTGCCGGCTCGCCTCACTGGCCAGGAAGAGGAGCGGGCCGACGAGGTCTTCCGGCTTGCCAAAGCGTCCGGATGGGATCCGGCCTTTCAATTCTGCTGAACGGACTGGGTCGGCGGTCACCGCAGAGGCCATGTCCGTCTCGAAGAGTCCAGGAGCGATCGCATTGACGTTGATCCCGTGTGGTGCCCATTCGTTCGCCATGCACTTCGTGAGTCCGACGATCCCGTGCTTGGCGGTGGCATACCCGATGATCTCGCGGGCGCCCTGGAAGCTGCTGATCGACGCGATGTGGATGACGCGGCCCCAACCCCGGGCCGCCATCCGGGGGAAAGCCTGCTGCGAAAGGTCGAGCGCCGCCGTCAGGAGGAGTTCGAGATCCTCGTCCCACTGGGAAAGGGAATACGTCGCGGCAGGTGCTTTTCGCTGGATTCCGGCGTTGTTGACCAGGACGTCGATCGCCCCGAAGCATTCAACTACACGGTCCACGAGTCCGACGCGGCTCGCGCGGTCTGTGAGGTCGCAGCAAAGGTACAGCCACTCCGCGCCCCGGCAATCCATTTCGGCGGAGAGGTCGCCCGGGTCAGGGCTTCGGGCGACCACAGCGACCCTTGCGCCAGCCTCTGCGAGGCCAAGGGCCATTGCACGGCCGAGGCCCCGTCGGCCGCCGGTAACCATCGCGACCTTGCCGCGGACGTCGAAGAGTGCTGGCATTGCGGGGGCCCCTATCGCTGGAGTCTAGACGCCACGCCCGAGAATCATCTGCCTGAGCTCCGGCCTCTGAGAGTAGGGGTTGTCGAGATGGTCGATCGTGACCGGTTCGTCGGTCTTCACGGGGGCCGTGAGCGGTTCCCCCCAGTGCAGCTCGCGACAGGAGATCTGGCCCTTCTGAAGGGGGATGGCCATGTAGACGTCCTCTTCCTGCAGCCGGTGCCCGATCGGGAGGTCCCGGCGGGCAAAGACACCCCGGACGAGAGCGTCGAGGTAGCGAATCTCCTTTTCGGGGCTCATTCGCTTCTGGATCCCGGGTGCCCCGCACATCAGCTTGGCCCGCTTGAAGGCCCGGAACCAGGTGTCGATCTGGTGTGGTAGGGAGCAATAGGGCGAGACCGTAGCGCCGTCGCTGTCGATGTCGATGTGGCGCTCGAAGGTCCGGGCTCCCTTGGCGTAGGCCATCAGGATACTGCTCTCCCAATCGTGGTACTCGTGCGTGCTCAGGCCGATGGTGAGATCGGGGTACCGGTGGCGAAGGAAGTCGATCTGGTTGAGCTCGAGCTCGGCGTCCTCGGTCGGGTAGATGGAGACGCAGTGGTTCAGCGCGAGCGGGATCCTCCTGTTCGCGAAGAACGTCACGAGGTCGTCCAGGTCCTTCAGTGAGCTCCCGCCTGTGCTGACGATGACGGGCTTGTGGGTCAGCGCGATCTTCTCGAGCAGGACCCAGTCGTTGATGTCGGAGCTGGCCACCTTGATGATCTCGATACCGAGCTGAACACACAGGTCGACGGAGTGTTCGTCGAATGGCGTGGCCATTCTCATGCAGCCGTTGACTCGAATCTCCTCGACGAGCTCGGCGAAGTCGTCCTGGCTCATCTGCGACTCCAGCGTCCGCTTGATGTAGCGAATGTCGGTTCGGTCGCGGAAACCCTTGTGGATGAAACTGTCCACGTCCCGGAGCTGGAGCTTGATGGCGGCTCGGACGTTGTTGTACCGGACGACGCGTCCGAACTCGTAGCTGATCCGTTTTCCACGCTCGAGGCTTCCCCTGTGGTTGTTGGCCATCTCGAGCACGAAAAGCTCTTCGAAAAGGTCTCTGTGGATCGCAGTCATCGGAACCTCGCGTTCCCGTCCAGCGGGCTACGGGCGAAGCCTGACACAACTTCGAGGGGGGCGCGACAGGAGGAACGGGATCCGCCGGCCCGTTCGGCGTGGCTCACGCCTCCCATGCCGGGATCAGGAGGTTCTCCGCGAACTCCTCCCTGGAGAGGAAAGGGGCAAGGTCCTCGAGTGGTGTGGAGACCATCCGGCCGTCGGGGAGCGCGCGCGAGGAGGGCTTTGGCGCAAACGGCTGCTCCGTGTCGAGAACGATCTCGCAGACGTGCGGACCGTCGGCCAGGAGCGCGGCATCGAGCGTCGCGGGGAGATCAGCATGCGTCTCGGCGCGCGAGGAGGGAATGCCGTAAGCCGACGCGAGTCGGCGAACATCGGGGAAGGAGAGGCCGCTTTCCGATCCGCAGCCGACGATGTTGTCGGGGAAATAGGCCCTCTGGGTCTGGCGGATCGAGTGGTAGCCTTGGTTGCTCAGCACGAAGAGGTTGACGGGTAGCCGGTGGTGGGCGACTGTCGCCAGCTCCTGCACGTTCATCTGCAGGCTTCCGTCGCCGGCGAGCGCGATAACCCGCTGCCGTCCGTTCGCAATGCAGGCCCCGATCGCCGCGGGGAGGTCCCAGCCCATGGAGGCGGAGCCGGAGTTCGAGAAGAGCCGCTGGCCGCGCTTCAGGCGTGCGGCCTGGAAGGTCGCGACGCACGCGGTGCCGTCGCCGGTGACGACGACCGCGCCCTCTCCCAGGCGCGCGAAGAGCTCCTCGACGAAAACGTAGGGATTGATCGGCGCGGCCTTCGCTCTGTATTCCGCGAGGACGACCGGATACCGTGCGACGCGCTCGCGACACCAGGAGAGCCACCGGCAATGCTCTTCCGTCGGCCCGGCGGGTCCTTCCGACAGGAGGGCTTCGAGGAAACCGTTCACGTCTGCCAGTATTGCGAGGTCGGGCCTCACGGTAGGCTTGGCGAGCTCGGCTGCGTCGACGTCGACCATCACCTTGAAGGCGGCCCGCGCAAACGATGCCCAGTTGTAGCCGACCTGCCGGACATTCAACCTGCACCCGAGAACGAGGAGGAAGTCGGCGTTCTGGACGGCGAAGTTGCCGGCTCGGTCACCCACCGTGCCCGGGCGACCCGCGAGGAGCGGATGGTCCGACTCGAGCAGGTCGTGCGCGTTGAAGGCCGTCGTGACCGGCACCCCGAGGCGTTCGGCAACGGCCCGGAAGACCTCGGCCGCGCCCGCTATCCGGACCCCTCCCCCCGCCAGGAGGACGGGGCGTCTCGCCGCCGCGATTCGCGCAAGAACCTCCCGCGCCGCAGATGTGACGTCTGAGGCTGCTCGAACGGTCGCCTCCGAAGCTGGGTTGAAGCCGGGCAGCGTCTCCGGCTCGACGAGGGCCGCTTGAACGTCGATCGGAACGTCGATCCAGACCGGGCCGGGCCGTCCTTCCAGGGCAAGGAACAGGGCCTTCTCGAGGTGGTAGCGGATCGTCGCGGGGTCCATCACCGTGACGGCGTACTTCGTCAGCGGTGCCGCCACCTTCACGATGTCGACTTCCTGATCCCCGAGCTGTCGGAGGGGGAGGTCCGTCGATGCAACCATCGTCTCGCGCTTGACCTGCCCGGAGACCACGATCATGCCGAGCGAGTCGGTGAACGCTCCGAAGACGCCGTTGAGCGCGTTCAGGCCGCCGGGTCCGGTCGTGACGTTCACGGCGGCGAGTGTCCCCGTGAGACGGAAGTAGCTGTCGGCTGCCATCGTGCACGCTTGCTCGTGGTGGAAGGCGACCCACTCAAGTTTTCTCTCCCGACCGAAGGCATCGTTCAGGTGCATGGCGCCTCCGCCCGTAACGAGAAAGACGTGACGGACACCCCGGGACGCGAGGGTCCGTGCGACGTAGTCGGCGACGCGAATCGGCATCGGGGGGACCTCCCTATTTGTCGACGAGGAGCCGCTCGCGCGGAATCCTGTCCAGTCGGTCGCGATAGAACGAGCAGAGCCGTTCGATGGCTTCGCGAAACGGAGTGAACGTGAGGTCCGGGAACTCGCCGCGGAGCCGGCCGTTGTCGCCGGTGTACTCGAGACCGGCCCCTTCGCGGGCGACGATGATCGGCACATCGGCGCCGGCAACGTCGCGCGCCAGGCGGGCGAGCGAGAGGAGGTCTGGCGTCTCGTCCGGGGTGACATTGAAGACGGCGTGCCCGTCGGATTCGCGCAGGAGGAACCGTGCGACCACGCCGCAGAGGTCGTCCACCCAGACGTAGTCGAGTCGGCGGTTCTGCCGGAGAGTGATCGGGAGGCCGTGAAGCGCCTTGCAGAGTGCGTTCGAGACGAAGCGGATTTCCCAGTCTTCATGGGGGCCGTAGACGCCGAATGGCCGGAGGTGGACGAACCCTGCGTGTCCATCGGCGACGGTCGACTGGACGAGCTTGGAAAAGCCGGTTTCGTCGGTCGGGACCGGGTGCGACGGGTCGTCCTCGCGCGCCTTGACGATGTTGCGCGACACGTCGTACTCGGCGCCCGAGCCGAGGACGACGAAGCGCGTCGACGCCGCGGCCGCCCGGAAGAGGTTCAGGAACATCCTGATGTTCCTGAGGCCGAGGTCCTGGACGAGCGGCGCGTTCCGGTGGCCCGGAGTCGTCGCGGCGTGCACGACTGCGTCGACGGCGTTCCTTGCGAGGTAGCTCCGGACTGCCGTGGCGTCGAGGAGGTCGAGCTCGGGCCTGCGCGGCGCCAGAACCTCGAAGCGCCTCCCTAGCCGCTCGCGGAGGTTCCGACCGACGAAACCCGTCCCTCCCGTCAGGAGGACCCTCATCCTGTCAGATACCCCACTGCTCGATCTGGGCCTTCAGAGCTGAGTTCCGCGAGCAGGGCGAGTCGAGCATCTCGATCCGGATGGAGCGTCCTTCGGGCAGTGCGCAAGGAGGACCTCCCCGGCGACGAGCTCCCGACAGGAGATCTGCCCCTTCTGGAGCGGGATTGCGAGGTAGTAGTCCCCGGCGGCGAGCGCGCGGCCGACGGGAAGGTCGCGCAGCGAATAGAACCCTCGTACGAGGGCGTCGAGGTAGGGAATACCCTTCTGCGGCGGGACGCGCTTCTCGGTGCCAGGCCCGTCGCACACCTACTTCGCCCGGCGGAAGGCCGAAAACCACTCGTCGGCCTGGTTGCGTCGCGTGCAGCAGTGTGACACGAAGACGCCGTCCTCGTCGAGGTCGATATGCCGTTCGAAAGTCCTCGCTCCCTTCGCGTAGGCGACGGCGATCGACAGCGTCCAGTCCCGGTGCTCGTGCGTGGAGAGGCCGATGACGTTCTCGGGGTAGCGGTCCCACAGAAAATCCACCTGGTCGAGCTGGAGCTCGTTGTCCTCGCTCGGGTACATCGAAACACAGTGGATCAGGGCGAGGGGAATGCCGCGGTTTCGGAAGAAGCGAACGAGGTCCTCGACGTCCTTGCGGCTCGAGCCACCGGTCGAGGTAATGACCGGCCGTCGGGCGGTCGCTACTCTCTCGATGAGCGGCCAGTCGTTGATTTCCGAACTCGCGAGCTCGAGGAGGTCCATCTCGATGGCGATGCAGAGGTCGACAGAGGCCTCGTCGAACGGCGTCGCCATGCGGAGGTAGCAGTTCTGCCTGATCGTCTCGTCGCGGGCCGCGTAGTCGCCAGAAGCGAGCCGCGTGTCGATCGTCCGTCTTCTTCACGTAACGAATGTCAGTTCGGTCACGGAAGGCAGGGTGGATGACGCTCTCAACGTCGTGGGCCTGGACCTTGATCGCCGCCCGCACTCTGTTATGTCGTGAGACGCGGCCGAAGTCGTTGACGATCTTCATCCCGCGGTCGAGCCGGCCGAGATAGTTGTTCCTCAGCTCTAGGACGAATAGCTCATGATAGATGCTGTTGTCCACAGGGCGCCTTTCGGGCCTTTCCTGCTCGATGATACCGTTCACTCGCATGGATCTGAGTTTGACCCGTCTCTGCGCCGTGTGCGGTCGGGAGGAGGCACATTCCTTCCGTCGCCAGTGTTTCCTCCTTCCTGGCGAAACGCGCACGGGTTACGACGTTGTGGCCTGCGCGTCCTGCGGATTCTGCTACGCGAGACCCCTCGAGGGCTTCGTTTCAGCGCTCGAGACGCACTACCGAAAGAGCCGCAAGTACGCCTACGAGGGAAGTGCGAACCTCGCCCGAGGCCTCCTCGCCACTCACGAAGCCGCGGCCGATTTCCTCGTGGAACGGATCCGCCGGTATTCCCCGCCGCTCCGAGGCGTGGCGACACCCGTCCTCGACGTCGGTTGTGCGACAGGGCAACTCCTGTCGTTACTACGGGATCGAGGCCTGACGGACCTTGTGGGCCTCGATCCGGCACCAGAGTGCCGGATCGTCGCCCGAAGGCTCTTCGATCTCGATGTGGCGACGGGGACCCTCTCTGAGTACCGTTCGAGTCGCCTCTACGGCGCCATCGTCTTCTGGAACGTGCTCGAGCACGTGCTCGAGCCGGCCGCCTTCGTCGCGTCGGCCGCGGCTCTCCTCGACGATGACGGAGTCATCTTCGTCCAGGTCCCCGACGCGGGACGGTTCGGGCTGGAGCGCGACGAGCCGTTTCAGGAGCTTTCCGTCGAGCACGTGAACTACTTCACGGAATCGAGCCTGTCCGGACTGATGGCACGCTGTGGATATCGGCCAATAGAGATGAGGAGCGAAGCGATCCATACGGGCGGAAGCGCCGGGGCGGTCCTCACAGCTGTCTTCCGGCGGGGAGAGGGGTCGCCGCCGGGCCCGGCGGACACGATGGCGTTCGTCCGCTACCTAGAGGAGAGCTCCGACCGCCTGACCGAGGTTTCCGGGGCGATCGACGCCCTCGTCGCAGGGAGGGAGGAGATCGTCGTCTGGGGAGCAGGGGCGCTCACCGCCCGGCTGCTGGCCGACACCCGACTTGCGGACGCTCGAATCTCTGCGTTCGTCGATAGCGACTCGGCTCTGCATGGGACGGTGCTCGCCGGACGGCCCGTCCTCTCCCCGGAGACACTTCGTGGCGGGCTGGGGACGGTCCTCGTGGCGAGCGTGCGATGGGAGAGCGAGATCCTCGCGGCGCTCGGAGGTCCCCTCGCCTGGCGCGGCAAGGTCCGAACGCTGCGGGAGACCGGTTTCAGTCGAAGTTGATTCGCTCCTTTTCGACGACGAGAGGTCTTTTCATCACCCGCGTGTGGATCAGGGCGACGTACTCGCCGAGGAGCCCCATGCAGAAGAGCTGGAACGAGCAGAGAAGGAAGATCCCGATGACGGCCGGGGCGATTCCGGCTGGAAACCGAGACCAGAAGATCAGCTTGTAGGCGAGGTAACCGAGAGCGACGAGGAAGCTGAGGAGCGAGAGAAGGAATCCCGAGAGCGTCACGAGGCGCAACGGCACCTTCGAGTGGCTCGTGATCCCGACCATCGCGAGGTCGTACAGAGTGAAAAAGTTGTTGCTCGTCACCCCGCGGACCCGGAGGGGCTGGTCATAGGGCACGACCTCGGCGGCGAAGCCGAGGTCCGACACGAGCCCGCGCACGTAGGGGTAGGGGTCGTCGAGCTGGCGCAGGACTTCGAGGAAGGTTCGGTCGTAGAGCCCAAACCCCGTCGCGTGCTCGATCAAGGGGACGTCGGAGAGCCGGTCCGCGAGCTTGTAGTAAAGGGTCCGGATCGCGTAGAAGAGCGGCGACTCGGAGCTCGAGCTTTTTACGCCGAGGACGACTGGAGCCCCAGCTTCCCATTTTGAAAGGAACTCCGGTATCAACTCCGGCGGATCCTGCAGGTCGGATGCGAGTGCGACGACCGCGTCGCCGCGAGCCTGGAGGATCGCGTGGACAGGCGAACGGAGGTGGCCGAAGTTGCGCCGGTTGAGGATCACCCGGACGTCTGGATCGGACGCTGCGAGCGCGCGCAGCTCGGCTACCGTCCCGTCCGTCGAAGCGTTGTCTATGAAGAGGTGTTCGCGCTGATACCCGGGGAGGGATGCAAATACGGCACGAACGCGGGAGGCGATCTCGGTCACGTTTCCCGCTTCGTTGAAGCACGGCGTCACGACGGTGATGAGTTTCATGACCGCTCCCGGAAGACGAACGTCCTGAGGAGTAGGAACGATAGCCCGGCGGAGGGTAGAAGGAGTACGAGTCCCGCGACATAGAGGTCGATCCCGAGGGCGCTGGCGACCTTCAGTGCGAGGACTCCCACGGCCCACGTCACCCCGTAGACGGCCACGAACCGGTGCAGACGGGCCGGGTCGCGCTGTCCGAAGACGAGCGTGCCGGTCGTGACGAAGTTGAAAAGGACCCCGAGCA
>CALBDV010000866.1 GCA_937927565.1 uncultured Holophagales bacterium | reverse complement strand
AGAACACCCTCTTCCTCGCCCTTGCCGTCGCCCTCGCGGTTTCGGCCTCCCCGGCTGCGGCGCAGGCTGACTTCACCAAGTTCGTCGCCGTCGGCGCCTCCGTCGACTCGGGGTTCATCGACAGCTGCTGGGTCAAGCACGGGCAGACGGACTCCTGGCCCGCGATCTTCGCCCGCCAGGCGGGCGTCTCCGGCTTCCAGCAGCCGATCATCGGCGAGCCGGGCCTCGGCCCCTGCCAGATCCTCACGAGCCTGGCGCCGACCTTCAACTACGCACCGAACACAGGCAAGCCCGAGAACCTCCTTCTTCCCACCCCCTACAACAACCTGGCGATCCCGGGGTACCTCGGCGCCAGCATCGTGAACTGCGTCACCAACACCGGCGCCGTGCCGTGCAAGAACGCCCTGATCGACGTCGTCCTCCGGGGCAGCGGGGCCACGGTCCTCCAGCAGGCCGCGTCGCTGAAGCCGACGTTCTTCGCGATCGGCGTCCTCGGGAACGAGCTCCTCGGACCGGCCACGTCGGGCACCGTCATCGACGGCGTGACGCTGATCTCCAAGGAGGCCTACGCGGCCTCGTACAAGACCATCGTCGACACGATGAAGGCGGCCCAGGGCGGCACCGGAAAGGGAATCGCGGCGACGGTCCCGGACGTCACGACCCTTCCGTACTTCTCGGCCGTCGGGTCCTTCATCGGTGTCAACCCCTCGACGGGCGCTCCGATCTACGTCCTCGGGCCGACGGGCTGCCCGGCGGGCGTACCCGCGTGCCCGGTACCGTCTGGAACTTACGTGCCGCTGCCTCTCGGCGCCCTGATGAAGGCCGGGTACGGGATTCCTTGCGCTGTCGCCCCGACGCTCCCCAAGTGCAACACCCCGTTGCCGGACAACGGGACCGTCATTAACGGCACCGCGGTACCCGGCCTCCTCTACCCGAGCGAGGTGTCGCTCCTGAGGACCCGCGGCGCCGAGTACAACGCGCAGATCAAGGCCCTGGCCGAGGGGGCCGGCTACAAGGTCTTCGACACTGCCAAGCTCCTGACCGACATCGCCATCCACGGGCGGGAGTTCGCCGGAATCACGCTGACGTCGAACTACCTCTCGGGCGGCGTCTTCTCGTACGACGGCGTCCACCCGAGCGCCACGGGCTACGCGATCGTCGCGGACGCCCTCGTCCAGTTCGTGAACGCGAACTACGGGACGAGCCTCCCGCGGGTCGACATGGCGACGTATCTCTTCAACGGCAACTCTTCCGCCGGCGGCTTCGCGACCAGCGCTTTCGGCCCTCCGACCCAGGAGCAGATCATCGAGTTCGCCGCGGCGTACTTCACGCCGGCGGTCCTCGAGAACTTCTGGCAGACCATGGGTGTTTCGACCCGCGGAAGGGATCTCGTCCTCGCAGACGGCAACGGCGAGCTTCCGGTCCCGGAGGCTCCTCGCGTTCCGCGCGTCCACCTGCAGGACTAACCCACTTCATCAGAACGGTTTCCAGGAGGGACCGCCTTCGGGCGGTCCCTCTTGCTTTAGGGGGCATTGTCGGTTTACCCTCCACCCGTTTGGCGCCGCGGGAGACCGGATCGT
>CALBDV010000865.1 GCA_937927565.1 uncultured Holophagales bacterium | reverse complement strand
TCGTTTCGTCGCGTCCGCGGACGATCCCGACGGAGATCCCCTCTCATACGAGTGGTTCCTCGGTAGCGGCATTCCCGAAGCCCAGAACAGGCGTGTTATCGAAAGGTCGGATTCCTTTCCCCGGCCGGGGAACTATGTGGTCTCCGTCCGTGTGTCCGACACGAGCCTCGCCACCGTGGAGGCTCAGACGACCGTCGCCGTGGATGGCGAGGCGCCGCGGCTCCCTCGGTGCGAGATTCTCCAGGTATCACCTGGCTATGCCCTCAAACGGGGCGAGGTGGCGACCTTCACGCCTACCGGCACGAGCTGGCAGGGGACGGAGGTACGCCTCCTCTGGGACTTCGGCGACGGGACCCGACTCACCCGGACGGCAAAGGGGCCGGGCCCCGAGCCTCATGCTTTCGCCCGAGACGGGATCTACGATGTGGCGGTCGCCCTCAGACAAGCCGAGGGCGCTACTGACGTCTGCACGACGCGGGTGACCGTCGGGGGCGTCATGGAGAAACAGAGCAAACGTCCCGTGTCGGGCCGAGTGGATCCACCCGCTGGTCATGTAGATACAGAGTTCTCGTTCATCGCCTCTCCCCCTAGCACCGACATCTCCGGGTGCCGCTTTCGCTGGACGTTCTTGAACTTCGACGGCCGCAAGATCGTCGAGGTCCCGGAGATCGCCTCCCCACGACACAGCCAGCGACTTCCGGGCGAGGGGCTGTGGACTGTCCGATACGTCGTCATCCTCCCAGACAACAGCCTGAGAGGCCCGTACGAGGTCGGCGACGTGGAAGTTGCGAAGCGCTGACCCCTGAGAACCGCTGCATGACGACGTCTGAAGGGCGAAGTAGACACGCTCTTCCGAGCGAACTCGTCGCCCTCTCCATGTCAGGTCAACAGGCTGCGGCGCGATGTCTCTTTCGCATTTCTGGCAAGCTGATACCTGTTCGGGCACTACCCAAGGACGCGCGCCAGGTGTACCTTCGCGGCACTGCTCCTTTCCGTATGCCCGGCAGCAGGCTGTCGGATGACCCTCCTGCACGAGTGCAGCTGGTCAAACGGAGGCGGAGAACGACGGTTTCTCCGCTTCTGGCAGGGAAAATCTTGCTCCGCAGCCACTACCGCTGCTTTGCAAGCAGGAGGCGGCGGGTTCGAGCCCCGCAGCCTCCACATCCCGCAGCCAGAAGCCACGAACGACTAATCGTCGTTCGTGGTCCACTCCTCCGGATGACCACCTGCCTGTAACGAGCAGGGGTCCTCTGGCTGACTCCTCGCCGAACGCATAGGAAAGCGGTCTACCCCCCCTCTCCCATGAAGTTCTCTCCACCCCAAACACCTCCTGCTTCGTCGGCCGCCCGACGACGCATTCCCCGCTGGAACAACCGGGCGCCGTCGCGAACACCGCGTCCGGCTGCCACAGAAACGCTCGAGACGCTCTCCGTCGACCGCCTTGACCTCTGGCTCGAGACGTTCTGCGACGAAGCGCGGCACCTTGACGGGAAGAGTCCGGCCACGGTCGCGGGCTACGTCGATGCGTACCGATCCTTCCGCCGATTCCTCCTCGAGGCCGTACCCCGAGCCGCCGTACTCCTCGGGGAGGTGCAGGCCGAG
>CALBDV010000864.1 GCA_937927565.1 uncultured Holophagales bacterium | reverse complement strand
TCGACGACGAGGCGCACCGCGTCCACTACCTTCGGCAGCCGTTCCGTCGGGAGCCCGACTTCGGCGCATGCAGCGTGAACTATGGGTTCGGGGAGTTGCTGGCACGGGCGGGGACGCCGTCGTGAGGACGTACGACAGCTCAGACGCCCTCGCATGGTGCCGGCTGCATTTCATACACGGCGTGAATGATTGTCATTCACGCCGTGTAGGTATCACGGGGCGGGGCGGAGATCGCCGGGGGGAAACGGACTTCGTGCCCCAACGCGTGCGCGGTGCGGTTGACATTGGGTTGACGTTGGGTTGACACTACCGGCATGAGCGGACACGTCGAGCTCCCCGAGATCCTCCTCACGAGCGCCACAGGCTGGGTGAACGTCCCGTCGTGGGTGAAGGCCTTCCCGCACGAGACCCGGACCGCGTCAGAGCTGCGCCATCTGGAGAGGCTCCCGGCGATGACGATCGTCCAGGCGGAGAGCGCCGGAGCGGTGCTATCGCAGAGGACGCTGCTCTCCGCTCTCGTGAAACTTCACGCGCACCAGTCGATCTCGCGAATCGTCTTCTCGTTTCTCAAGGCTTCAGACGCGGGTATGGAAGCGAACTGGAAGCAGTACGAGAAGCTCCTCGGCCATTTCGCCCGGGCGGCATCGATCGAGCTGGCGCCGAGCCCCGCCGACGTGCGCCCCGCGTTCGAGGAAGCATTCGCGAAGTACCTCGTCGAGGTCAGGGCGGCGAAGCGGATGTCGGCCCCCGTGCCTGTTGCCCCCGATCCTCTGGCGAGCGTGCGAGGCATCCTCGAAGCGACGGGCGACCTCCGGGCGGCGTCCGGACGGCTCGACGCGACACGCATCGCCGAGGCCTTCGGCCTCTCGGTTTCCGAGCTCGCCGGACTCCTTCGGAGGACCCGGCAGGCGGTCTCAAAGACGCCCGACGCCGAGTCTCTGCAGCCGCTGCTTCAGCCGTACGAGCGAGTCGCCCGGCTCAGGGCGGTTCTTACGGATTCCGACTTCCGTTCCTGGCTGAACCTCGACAACGGGCGACTGGACGGGAAGACGCCTCTCCAGATCGTTCGCGCCGGCCAGGTCGACGTCGTCGCGGGCCTCACGGAGGATCTCCTCACGGGGGCGCCGGCTTGACGCCGTCGACGAAAAAGAACGATCACTTCGCCCTCGCGTCGCTACCGGCGCGCGCGATCGAAGCCGTCTTCAGCCGTTGCGTCCCGCAACTCGATTTCGATGCCGGCCGGCCGCCGAGATACCTCTTTGCTTCGGGCCGACCGAATCGCCTGAATCCGGTCGGCGTTCGCTGTCTCTACGCCTCCGAAAGTGACCGCGTCGCTGACGCCGAGTACGCAGGTGGTTTCGATTCCCGGCTCGCATCGCTCCAGCCGAAGCTGACGTTCAGCGTGCGTGTCAGGGTCGCGAACGTCCTC
>CALBDV010000863.1 GCA_937927565.1 uncultured Holophagales bacterium | reverse complement strand
CCCCAGTAGTCGAGCGCCCACTGGTTGGCCTTCTTGTCCTCCGGCGTCGGCGAGTTTTCGACCGTCTTCTCCTCTTTCATCCAATCCACCTGCCACTCGGGGTAGGTGTAGACGGCGTTGAGCTTGCCTCCCATGGCGCCGACGAAGAGGTTGTCGTCGATGTACAGTTTCTTGCGGTCCAGGGTGGCTGCCAGGAACTTGGCTCGCCTGAGGAGCTGATGATCACCAGCGGATTCGTCGTACATCTCGTACATGATCCTGACGCGCTCGAAGTCGAGATCCTGCGGAGTGCTCCTGAGCAGCTCCTTCAGGCGGTCGATCCGCTCCTTGTCGGCCTTGACGCGGGCGGTGGTGCTCTTCTCGGAAACGGTCTCGTTTGACATCGGTCCTTCTCCTTCAGACTCTTTCGGGTGTTTCGGACGGACGGCTGCGGGAGCGTTCGATCCGCTCCATTCCTTCACTGGCGGATACGTAGTCGAAGTTGACCTCGGGCGGGCCGCCCGAAAGCTCGATGGCGCCGAGAATTCGTCGGTAGGCCTCGGAGCGGAGGTGCGCCTCGAGCGTCGCCTCCGATTCCCAGCGCTCGACCAGCACGACGGCGTCTTCCGGGCCCTGCTCTTCGTAGATGTGAAAGGCCGCGCAGCCGGGCTGGGCCATCACCGGCCCCCGGACGGACCGCAGGACTTCCAGTACGTCGTCGCGTCGGTCGGGAGCCGGCTGGAGAGTGAGCGTGCCGACGATCATGTTGATCGTGGTAATGCTCGATTCGTGCCGTGGCGCGTCGCGATCGTCCGAGAGGGTCTAATTCACTGATGCGAAACGAGCAGGGGGAATCCTGCGACACCGGTGCAGGGCCGGGACGAGTGTGGAAGGGACGAGATGAAGTCCCCCGGGTTGATATTTCGTCCCCGGGACGCTGGCCTTGCTCAGAGGAATGGGTTCACAGCCTGGACGCGCCCATAGAAACGCCGGTGCTGGAAGTCCTCCGAGAGGAGCACGGGATAGTCGAAGCGCTCCGCGAAAGCCCAGAGGTGAGCGTCGAACCAGGACATCTGGTACGCGAGCTTGCCCCTCAGAGCGGTCCTGAACACGTCGGCGTCCGGCAGGAGGACGTCGAACTGGAGCATCAGGTCTTCT
>CALBDV010000862.1 GCA_937927565.1 uncultured Holophagales bacterium | reverse complement strand
CGCCCAGATCGAGCGTCTCCGCGGAGCCGCGACGCGCGTCATCGACCTCGCCGGAGGAACCGCGATGCCTGGATTCATTGACGGGCACGCGCACCTCGCGGGGATCGGCGACGCCCGGATCGCCCTCGATCTGCGGGGTGCGAGAAGCTGGGACGAGGTCGTCTCGCGCGTCGCCTCCGCCGTGAAGAAAGCGCGCCCCGGCGAGTGGATCCTGGGTCGCGGCTGGCACCAGAAGGAGTGGGCCTCGCCTCCCGAGCCGAACGTCGAGGGATTCCCGCTCCACGCGAGCCTCAGCGCCGTCTCCCCGGTGAACCCGGTCTTCCTCTCGCACGCGAGCGGCCACGCGGCCTTCGTGAACGCCGCGGCGCTCGCGCGCGGACGCGTCGGCCGCGACACGAAGGCTCCGGCCGGAGGCGAGATCCTGAAGGGCGCGTCGGGCGAGCCGACGGGCCTCCTCCGGGAGACCGCAGAGGAGCTCGTCGAGGCGGCGCTGAAGGCCGACCTCGCGAAGAGGACTCCTGCAGAGGTGACCGCCGACCTCGACCGCCGGATCGACCTCGCCGTCGAAGAGTGCCTCCGCAAGGGGGTGACGACTCTCCACGACGCGGGCAGCCCGCTCGACGTCGTCGCGCGCTACCGGCAGCGTGCCGAGGCGGGCACGCTCGGCATCCGCGTTTACGCGATGCTCTCGGCTTCGAACGAGGAGCTCGAGAAGAGCGCCGCGCGGGTGAGGGTCGTCGGCGCGGGACGGAACCACCTCACGGTGAGGGCCATCAAGCGGCTCGCCGACGGGGCCCTCGGGTCGCGCGGGGCCTGGCTCCTGTCGCCCTACGCCGACGCGCCGGGTCAGACCGGCCTCAACACCTACCCGATGAAGGACCTCGAGAGGACGGCCGAGATCGCCGTCGCTCATGGCTACCAGCTCGGCGTCCACGCCATCGGGGATCGGGCGAACCGGGAAGTCCTCGACGTCTACGAGCGGGTCCTCGCGCGCCACCCCAAGAAGGACCTCCGCTTCCGGATCGAGCACGCCCAGCACCTCGACCCGACCGACGTTCCGAGGTTCGCGAAGTTGCCGGTCCTCGCGATGATGCAGGGGATCCACTGCCCCTCAGACGCCCCGTTCGTCGCCGCCCGCCTCGGCGAGAAACGGGCGCGGGAAGGGGCCTACGCCTGGCGCCGGGTCCTCGACGCCGGTGCACGGATCGGCAACGGGACCGACGCCCCCGTGGAGGACGTCGACCCGATCGCCTCGATCTACGCCTCCGTGACGCGCCAGCCGGCGAAAGGGCCAGCGTTCTATCCGGAGCAGCGGATGACGAGGATGGAGGCCCTTGGCTCCTACACGGTTGCGAATGCGTACGCCGGGTTCGAGGAGGACCTCAAGGGAACGCTGACGCCCGGAAAGCTCGCCGACGTCGTCGTCCTGTCGAAGGACCTGACGATCGTGCCCGACGAGGAGATCCCGTCGACGAGGGTCCTCGCGACGATCGTGGGCGGGAAGCTCGCGTTCGACGCGTCGCGATGAAGCGACTTCGAGCCGCGTGGGCGGGATTGAAGGCCCGGGCCTTTCCGCCGGGAGCCATCACGTTCCACCTCGGCGCCTGGTCGAGGGGAGAGCTCTCCGAGGCCGAGGGAACGGCCGCGAGGGCTCTCCTCGGCGAGCTCGGCTTCGAGAGGCTCTTCGTCCTGCACGGATCGGCCGTCCGGGTTGGGACGGAAACCGTCGTCGTCGTCGGCTCGAGGGGGATCGGGAAGTCCACGGCGTGCCGAGCGCTGGTGCGCCGCGAGGGAGCAGTCCTCGTCGAGGACGGGCTCGTCCTGGCGGGCGAAGCGGACGGACGATGGACGTTGATCGAGACGGGGACGCTCGGGGTCCTCAGGCGAGCCGCCCTCCTCGCAGCCGGCCCGCGCAGGCTCCTCCCCTCGCCGGGCGGACTGGCACCGCGAGCCTCCGGGAAGCGTTCCTCGAGGGGGCTGCCCCGTTTTCACAGGGCCCTCGAGGGTCTGGCGTTCCAGGGGGGCGTCCTGTTTTCGCAGCGGCGGAAGGAGCCGATGGTCCGGCGTCTTCTCCCCATCGATCGCGTCGTCATCGCCGAGTACCCGGAGAGCTCTTCCGGTTCGTGGGAGACCGACGGCCGTACGATGTCCGCGGTGGCCGACGTCGGAGCCCGTGTCCCGGCCGGGACGACCGTCCGGCGCCCGGCCGTGACGGGATCCCGGCCGGACGTCCTCCTTCGACTCGAAGACGCGCTCCGCCGCTGAGCCGAGGCGGGAGCCGGGGGCCGGGGAAGGGCCGCGGGCTCAGGCTGGCCGGATCGCCGCCCGCGCCTCGCGGAACGCCGCGCGGAAGCGGACCATGTCCTCCTCCGTTCCGACGGTGACCCTCAGGCCGTGATTCGGGTCGCGCGCGGAGACGCGGATGCCGCGCGTCTCCAGGGCCCGCGCGAGCTCCGGGGCGCCAGAGGCCATCGGGACGAAGACGAAGTTCGTCTCCGACGGCGGCGTCGGAAGCCCTTCCGCTCGCAGGAACGCCGCGAGCGCCTCGCGCCCGGCGACGGTGCGCCGGCGGCACGATTCGAGGAACGCCGCGTCGTCGAGGCTCGCCGAGGCAGCGGCGACGGCGACGTTGGAGACGGCGAGCGGCGCTCCCCCCATCCGCACCTTCCGCAGCGCGGCGGCGAGGGTGGGCGGGGCCGCAGCGGTGCCGACGCGCAGCCCCGCGAGGCCGTGGAGCTTCGAGAACGTATACGTCACGACGACGTTGAGTCCTCTCTTCACGAGCGGGAGCATCGAGGCGAAGCGTGCGGCGTCGGGGTAGTCGCGGTAGGCCTCGTCGACGACGACGACCGCCTTCGCCGACACCCGCTCGCAGAAGGAGCGAAGCGCGGCGGGATCGACGACGGTCCCCGTCGGGTTCGCAGGGTTGCAGACGTAGACGAGGCGCGTCGCCGGCCCGACGCGCGCCTCCATCGCGGCGAGGTCCGTCCGGAAGGCGGGGTCGTGGGGGACGCGGACGACCTTTCCGCCGAGGGCCTCCGCGTAGAGCCCGAGACCCGGGTAGGTCGGGTCGGCGGTGACGACCTCGGCGCCGGCGGCGCCCCAGGCGGCGGCCGCCATGCAGAGGAGGGCGTGGGAGCCGGGGCCGAGGATGACCTGCTCGGGCGCGAGACCTTCGCGTGCGGCGAGCTTCTTCTCGAGCTCCGCGACCCCCCAGACGTATCGGTTCCCCGAGGAGACCGCTTCCGTCGCGGCCCGCCGGGCGGCCTCCGACGGCCCCCAGGGGTTCTCGTTCTGGCCGAGGCGCACGATGCCGGCCGCCGGGGAGGTCGGGGGAGCCGGAGCGGGCGGGGCGGCGCCGGGAGCCGCTGCCGCCGTCGATTGCCCGAGCCCTTCGCGCGCGGCAAAAAGAGCGGCTGCGGACGCGGCGGAGCGAGTGAGGAACCGTCGGCGGTCGAGGGGAGTCGGCATCGGGGCCTCCGTCGGGCGGACGATGCCCCGGACACCGGGCGTCTGTCACGCACAGGGCGGAGGGCGGCTGCGCATCTCCGGGCTCCGGGGTCCCGGCGCGGCCGCGGCGCGCTCGGGGGATTCCCCTAAACTCCCGCTTCATTCCCGTTCGAGAGGTGGCCCGATGGCGCGAATCCCGCGCGATCCCGAGACGTCCCTTCTCCTCGAGCTCCTCGCCGAGGCGTTCGAGAGGAAATCGTGGCACGGCACGAACCTGCGCGGCTCGTTCCGCGGGATGACGGCGGCCGAGGCGGCGTGGCGCCCCGGAGAGGGGCGGCCGAACGCCTGGGAGCTGGCCCTTCACGCCGCCTACTGGAAGTACGC
>CALBDV010000861.1 GCA_937927565.1 uncultured Holophagales bacterium | reverse complement strand
TTCCGGAAGACCGCATGTGTGCCGCTAACCTTCAAGCTGCCGCCGAGGAGTGTCCGGCCGACAACCGGTTCCTGGATCGCCGCGTCCCGGTCGCCGACAGATCGCCCCGAAGACGCGGGCGTCGACGCCGCGGTCGCCTGGGCTCGCGCTCCTGTCCACCCATGAGCTGGTTGACCTTGTCGACGAAGACGATGCACGGCATCGCCGGATTAGAGCGCGACTTGAGCCGCTGCCTTGAACTCGAGGTCCTCCGCGACCAGTGATTCCTTCTGGGAAGCATGGAATGACAGGATCAGGAGCTTCCCCACCATCGGACCCTCTTCAGATGCGCTTGGCCGCGGCGAGGTACCAGCGGGCCTGTCCCGTCAGGCTTTGTCCCTTGGCCACGAGCCCTCGGGCTGCCAGGCTCGAGAGCGCCTCGTCGACCTTCTCGTTCGACAGCTTCGAGTCGCCGGCGATGCCGCCCGCCGAACGGAGTCTGAACCGGCTGACCTCCAGGGCCTCCAGCACGCGGCGCTCGTCGTCGCTCGCTGGGGCGGACCCCACGGCCACGCTTTCCTGCGTCGGCTCCCCCTCTTCCGGCTCCACCAAAGGGGCCACGACGGACTGCGCAGCCTCGGCCTTCCGCTCGGCAACCTGAGCCTGTTGCGCGGCGCTCTGAGCCTGTTGCGCGGCGTTCTGAGCATCCGCCTTGACTCGTTCGAGCTCCTGAAGGAGGCGTTTGGACATGCTGCTGATGAACCCCCGCGCGGAAATCGACGCGACCAGGCAGAATCCGGTCAGGACGAGGAGCGCGGAGGCATCCGATTTCTTACCGTCCGCCCCGGAGATCCGGCTGATCAAATCGCTGGAAATCATCTGGAGGAAGAGGGGCACCAGGAACGAGGCGCCGATCCCCACGACCACATGTTTCCACCATGGCAACACTCGGTCCTGCTCGGGACCGGCGAGGATGAAGTTGATCAGGCCGCCGACGAAGCCCGACACCAACATGACCAGGCTGATCTGAAGGACGTAATCCACGCTCAAGGTCGTCATGCAGCCTCCAGCTTCCGCTCTCTTAAAGAGGGGCGGACCCCATCGCGGTTCTTCGCCTGCCCTCAGCGAAAAAAGTGCCAGCCGTTCGTCTATAGTTGAGAAAGACTCTAGCAGGAGGTAGGTATGAGCAGGCAGGAACGCCTCTACGAGGTCTTGGGAGGGCCTGCATTCCAGGCGCCAGCCCTCCAGGAATCCGTTGGCACCCTAGAAGCGCCTGAGACGGATGTGCCACCTCTGTCTCTTGCCGAGGCGGAGGAGCTCCGGGAACGGTTCTGGAGAGACCCAGAGGGCGTCCTCGAGGAGACTCGCGCCCTCTGGGACGAAACTCTCACGCAGGAGCAGCTGGCACGAGCGCTCGAGGAAGCCGTCAGCTATCTCAGGACCGCCGGGGAAGCCGCCGATGTACTGGAGTCGACGGCCGTCCTTTTCGAGGCCGCGAACGCGCTGCCGCCGAGCTTTACTTTCGCGCTGCGCGATGACCCTGCCCTGGCCGACCCCAGCGACGTTCCGCTCCAACCGGGTCAACACCGGTTCGAGACGATCGGCGATGCCGCCGGCTGGGTCGTCTTTTCTCTGCCCTTCCTGATCAAATCGGCGGGGGCCAGCAAGGTCGCGTATCCGCGGAACAAGGGGACCCTGGGACGCGAGGGGTTCGTCTATCCGCTCGCCAGCGCCGGCGAGGACCGTCCCGCCCGCGTCGGGCTGTTCAGCGACTTCGGGACCGCGCAGTATCAGTCGCACTACATCGCCAAGCAGTTCCGGCGCGACGTCCGCGGACACCTCGGGCTTCCCCCACTCGATGCCGCGGTCCACCTCGGCGACGTCTACTACGCGGGCCGCTACAGCGAGGTGGACGCGGGGTTCCGCCAGCCCCTGTCGAAGGTCCTGCAGCAGGGGACCCCGATCTATTTCCTGGCCGGCAACCACGAGATGTACTCGCTCGGCGCGCCGTTCTGGAAGTACGTGCAGGAGCAGAAGGCTGCGAATGGGCGGCCCCTCCAGGATGGTTTTCACTTCTGCCTTCGGCCCGAGGATCCCGAGTGCCGTTATCAGATCGTCGGCGGCGACACGGCCTACTTCAAAGGGGGCCGCCTCCAGGACGCACTGCAGAAGGAGTGGCTCGCCGAAGTCCTCAGGTACGGCCGCGAACGGAACATGACGAACATCCTGCTGACGTCCGACGAGCCGTTTTCTCACGGCGACTCGGACACCACGGACCTCCTGAAGAAGGATCTGTGGGACGTGGCGGACATGGTCGATCTCTGGTTCTGGGGCAACACGCACTACTGCGCGCTCTTCGCACCCTCGGCCCAGGCGCCGTTCGTCGGGAGCTGTATCGGCCACGCCGGCTATCCGTACAGCCGGAAGCCCAAGCCCAAACAGACGCTTGGCAACGCCCCGGCGTTCCTGGAGACCGCGACCCGCTTCCCGGAGTGGACCGGAGTGCGCAAGGACCGCGGTAACAACGGGTTCTGCGAGCTCGAGCTCCACCGCAACGGCGACGTGAAGCTGACCTACGTGGATTGGCTGGGGTGTACGAGGTGCGTGGCGCAGGTCAACTGGGGCGGCGGCGCGAAGGCGTCAATCACGCTGCCGGTCGACGTGCGGGAGGAAGGCGAGAGAACGGCACCGACGAAGAAGCCCTGATGCGCTGCCGACCTTGTCTCGTGATCCTCCTGGGGATGGGGGCTCTCTCGTGCAGCGGCTGCTTGAGCCAGATCTTACCGATGCCGTTGGCCGTCCGGGGATACGAGGCGCGGGCGGCCAGCGACACGGGAACGTTCCGCGTCGGCGTGGGCAAGGCTGACATCACTCCGCCACCCGGATACCCGACGGGAGGCCACGGACCGGCTGGCACGCTAGCCAGGGGCCACTGGGGAAGGCTCGAGGCGCGCACCTTCTTCTTCCAGGATGCCGAGGGCCAGAGGCTGGTTCTCGTTTCGGTGGACACGTTCGCCATCCCATCGGGGCTGCGGTTGGAAGTTGCGAGACGCGCCGGGCTGCCTCCCGACGCCGTGCTGGTAGCAGCGACGCACACTCATCACGGGCCCGGCAATTACTTGACCTGCGCCACCTACAACCAGTTCGGCTCGGCCTATTCGGGCTTCAGCCACGATCTCTTCGAGTTCCTGGCGGCCCGGATCGCGAAGGCCGTACTGACGGCGGAGGCCTCGCTCCGTCCGGCCATGCTTCGGGTGCATACCGGCAACGCGGCCACGGATTACGCCCAGAGCTTCCTGCGAAATCGTTCCCCGGGCGTCTTCTCGTTGAACCTCGACCGGGAAGATCTCTTGAATGCGCTGCGGCTCGCTCCGATCGCCGCCTGCGCCTCCCACAGGAAGCCGGGCGAGCTGACGTCCGACTGGGATATCCCCGGCTGCCCGCGGCTGGCCGCGGTGGATCAAGGGCTCACGGTCCTCGAAGCGCGAGACGCGGCGGGCACGGCGTTCGCTTGGCTGGTGTTCCTGGCGGTGCATCCGACGGTGCTCGTCCACGGGGCACCCTTGAACAGCCCCGATTTCGTCGGCTGGGCCATGGCGGCGCTCGAGCGCCGGTGCAACGGGTGCGTGGTGGGCTTCTTCAACGGCGCCCAGGGCGACATCACCGCCCGCCGGACCTCGCGCGACCTGAGGGACGTGCGTACGGTCGGCACCGAGTTGGTACGTGCTATCGAGGGCGTCGTGTCGACGCCTCCGCGCGACCTCGAGCCCGTGCCGAAGATCGTCGTCCGCAGGAAAGAGGTACGACCGGATTCTCAGGATCGCTACTGCTCGAGAGAGGGAGATCGCCTCGAGCTCGCCAAGGAGCCGCTCTTCGGCGCGGCCGGTTTCGGAGGCGCCGAGGATGACCGCACCATCTTCCACGAACTCGGCTGGCGGGAAGGCGTCCGCACGCGCCCTCGTCATCACCAGGGGCCGAAATTGGGAGCCCTCGACTCTTCGCTCTTCCCTCTACTGCGGCTCACGAAGGTCCTCGGTCCGCCGGAGGGCTTTCCGAAGGAGCTGCCCGTCAGCCGGATCGACATCGGAAGGTCCTTCTCGATCGCCGGTTTACCCGTAGAGATGAGCACCACAGAAGGCTGGCGACTGCGGAATGCGCTCGGCGCCCCTCACGGCCAGCTGGAGATTGTGGGGCTGGCGGACGAGTACTCCTCCTACACTGCCTCGCCGGAGGAATACGTGGCCCAGGATTACATGGGCGCGTCGACGATCTGGGGCCCCGAGGAGGGACCGTTCCTGAGGTGCGTCGTGGCGGCGGCGAGGCCAAGATCGACGTCGGCGGCACAGCGAGTGCCGGCGAGATGGTTCCGGCCCGGGCCTCCGCCGATTGAAGGCCCCTTCGGACCGGTCTTCGCTGGAGATCGGCGCTCGAGGCCGGATGAGGAGCTGGAGAAGGTGCTGCGCCACTCCGACGGCTTGCCCGCGCGACGGCTCCCCTGGTTCGCCTGGACAGAGGAGACGACGCCCGACAGGGATGACTTCGCCTGCATGGCTCGAAGGGTCATCGTGGAAGACGCGCTCGGCAGGATTCTCGCGACGGACGAGGACCTCGAGCTGCTCGTGGTGCTGATGGAGGGGACTCGCACGGGAAGCCGCTCGTACGCGGCCATCTGGCTTTCCCCGCTGTGGGGACCGTTCCCTCAGGAGGCCCGCTTCCGTGTCCGAGGCCCCTGCATGAAGGAGGAGCGCCGCTCGAAGGCTTTCGCAATCGCGACCGCGATGGCTGGAGATGCGCCCGTGGCCCCGGAATGACCCTCACCAGTTGGACCCCTCAGCTGAGGACCAGCTTGACGGTGGAGTCGCATTCCTGGGCACGAAGGATCGGCGAGAACCCGAAAACCATCCCGTTCGACCGTCTGTGAGGTGGAAGGGCTACCCGTGGCCAAGTTCGAGACCTCCACGGTGAGGCGAGGAAGCGCGTGGCGTTCACCGCCGCTTGACTCATTCGGTAACGCTCTCGGATACTCCGCCCCAGACACCTCAAGTACGTTAGGAACTCGTCGGTTCCGCGGCCGTTGTCGGCGGATCCAAGGAGGTATTGAGTGAGTTCAGTACAGGACCAGCTAGCGCGCCTGCGTAGCTTCAACGCTTGGGTGCGGCTGAGCGACCCCGAGCTTGCGCAGGAGACGGCGGATATCGGCACCGAGGAGGTGCTCGCGGTTCCAGCTTCGCCCGAAGCGATGGAGGCCGCGCTCGAGCAGGAGAGCATCATCCTTCGCCGCGAGCGCCCTGTACTCGCGGTCAAGAACAACGAGACCGAGCTCGTCTTCATCGAGGCAGCCGACAGCGAGATCTGGGAAGCGCGCCTGCAGCGGGCGAAGCCGGTCCTGGATGATGCCATCCGCGCGGTGGGCCGGATCGAGCTCGAGGGCGGCCGCCTGGAATGGGTTGGCACCGGCTGGCTCGTCGCGCCAAGCATCCTCGTCACGAACCGTCACGTGGCGAACGAGTTCGCGATGCGCAAGGGGGAGGGATTCACCTTCCGTATGGGGAGGGACGGGCCGATCGGCGCGGCGGTCGACTTCCTCCAGGAGATCGATAGTGCCGCCAAGCTCCTCTTTAGGCTGATTAAGCCTCTGCACATCGAGCAGCAACCCGGGCCGGACCTCGCGTTCTTCGAGGTCGAGACGGTCGCGGGGAACCCCAAGCTAGCCAAGCCGATCGACTTGGCCGCTCACCCGGTCGAGACCGAGAACATGGCCACGATTGGCTACCCCGCGTACGACAGCCGCATACCCGAGCCGCAGCTGATGGAGAAGATCTTTGGCAAGACCTACAACAAGAAGCGTCTGGCGCCAGGCGCCGTGACCCGGGTCGAGCAGACGCGGATCCTACACAACGCCACCACGCTCGGTGGCAACTCCGGGTCGGTGGTGCTCGATCTCGACAGCGGCAAGGCCATAGGCCTGCACTTCAGCGGCAGCTTCCTGACCACGAACTACGCCGTCCGCTCGGACATCGTCAAGAAGCTCCTCGGCGACGTGCGCGCGGGCCGCACGCGCTCCGAGGCCCGCCCTCCCGTGAGGACCGACGCCGCGACGGCGCGCACTCCGCTCAGGCAGCCGCAGCGTGATGCCGGCGGCGCGGCCAGCATCACGATCCCGCTGACCTTGACCGTCTCCTTCGGCGGCGCGCGCGAAACGCCCACCGCGGTGCGCCGGTTCGCCGCGCGGCCGGCGCCGAGGACCGAGGATCACGCGGCGATCGCCGAGGACGACGAGTCCGTCGCGGCCGACTACCGCGATCGCCGCGGATACCTGACGGGCTTCCTCGGCGCTCCATTCCAAGTCGACCTTCCGACCGTGGACAGGGACGCGGACGACGTGCTGGAGCACGCAGCGGAAGGATCCCCGGAGACCGAGCTGCGTTACGAGCACTTCTCGGTGGTGATGAGCCGCAGCCGTCGCATGTGCTTCTTCAGCGCGGTGAACATCGACGGCGGTCAGTCGAAGAAGAACAAGCGGGTGGCCTGGAAATGGGACCCGCGCCTGTCGAAGTCCCAGCAGATCATGAAGGAGTGCTACGGCGGCCCGCCCCTGTTCAGCCGCGGTCACATGACGCGGCGCGAAGACCCCGGCTGGGGCGACCCGAAGACTGCCAAGCGCGGCAACGAAGACTCGATGCACGTCACCAACGCGACGCCGCAGATGCAGGCGTTCAACTCGCCGATCTGGCTGGCGCTCGAGGACTATGCGCTCGAGCACGCCCGCGAGGACGACATGAAGATCTCCGTTTTCACCGGTCCCTACTTCGACGACGGCGATCCCACGATGTATGGGGTGCGCATCCCGCTCGCGTTCTGGAAGGTGATCGCCTTCATCCACGACGAGACCGGCAAGCTCTGCGCGACGGGTTACGAGATGAACCAGGAGCAGAGCCTCCTGCCCGAGGAGGAGTTCGTGTTCGGACAGTTCACGTCTCCGCAGCTCGGCATCACCACCCAGGTGCCCATCCGTTCGATCGAGCGCCGAAGCGGCATCGGACTCGGCCGTCTGGCCAGCGTCGACCCCCTCGCCAGCCACGAGGAGGGCATCGGGGAGGGAGAGTCCCGGGCGCCTCTGCGGGCGTTGGAGCAGATCCGCTTCCTCTGAGAGGGCAGGCGATGTCCATCGTAGACACCTTCCCGTTCCCGGTCCACGAGCCGATGGGTCAGGAGCTCATGCGGGTGATGGCTCAGCTCTACCGCACCGAGCGCGAGGCGCTCCTCTTCGCGCAGCCCTTCGGCATCGATCCCCTCACGATCCAGCCGAACCTCAGCCCGATCAACCTCTGGCACGACCTGCTGGCAGCGCTCGCGATTCTCAATCGCGTGCGTGACGCGGTGCAGGCCACGCGCGACCAGTACCCCAGGAACGCCCGAGCGCCGTTTCTGGATGCGCTACTGGCGGACCAGGCGGCTCCGGTGAGCGCCGAACCGACGACCGTCCATGGGGCGGCCTTCGACGACAGCGTCACCAAGGCCGAGGCGCTGCTCTTCTTCGACGACCTCACGATGCCGGCCGGCAAGGTCCCGAACTTGATCGCGACCCTCACAAGGATGATCGAGATCGCGCCGGCCGTCTGCCTGCTCCGCGTCGAGAACCCCTTCGGCTCGTTCTTCGGCACCGGCTTCCGCGTAGGTGACGGGCTGGTCCTCACCAACCATCACGTGCTCTTCCCCAAGAAGCAGGTCGCCACCACCGTACGCGCGGACTTCGGCTTCGACGTCGACGTCCACGGCGCCAGCGCCGCGGTCACCTCGCTCGCCGGGACGCCCTCGACGATCCAGGGGGAGGCGGCCGACGACTGGGCGGTGATCGAGGTCCACGGGATGGACCCGGACTGGCCCGTCCTGGCGCTCGATGCTGCGCCGGCTCCCAAGGTCGGAGACCTCGCCTACATCCTCCAGCACCCGGGGGCGCAGCAGAAGCGTCTCGGCTTCGTGCGCAACACGATCAGTGACGTGGACGACGGCGTCATCCGCTACCTTACCGACACCGAGCCCGGTTCCTCCGGTGCGCCGGTCTTCGACCCCACCGGGCGGTTGATCGCTCTCCACCACGCTGGCGGACAACCCGTCGAGGTGGCCGGCAAGCCACCGGTGGCCAAGAACGAGGGCATCCGCATCAGCCGCGTCCTTGCGAGGCTGAAGGCGAAGGGCCTGATGTCGTGAGCCGCTGATGCTGTCGCAGACCTATCGCGACCTGCTCGTGCAGAGCATGCAGAGAGTCCTCAAGGCTCTCGAATGCCAGAACCTCGTCAACGCGGTCCGCCCGGGAAGCTGGGATGCGATCGTGCCAATGCAGGCGGCGTACGCCACTGCCGCGGTGCTGGTGGTCAACAGCGCCGACGACCAAGGTTGGCTCCGCGACCTCGTCATCCGGTTGCGGACGGACATACCGACGCGCCCGGAGTTCACCGCGGTCCTGGCTGAGATCGACCGCGCCGCCCCCGTGAGGACCGCGGCGGATCCGTTCGAGGAGGTCCTGCTGGACGGCGAACGCCCCTTCGTGAACCGCCGTCCGCTACGCGCTCATCTCCTCAACCTGACGAACCTCGGCGGCTCCGCGGTCCTGATGGTCGACGGCGCGCCGCGTACCGGCAAAACGTTCTCGTTCTACCTCATCAACCACGTGGCTCCGACCAAGGGCTTCATCGTCAGCAAGTTCAAGATGGCGCGGCTGCCGCGCCCGGACGAGCTCGCCAGCGAGATCCTCGGCCGGCTCGGTGTCGAGAGAGCCCTCCCGGCGATCGGGAGCGAGTCGGCCGAGCGATGGGCAGAGAAGCTCGCCGACATCGTGGCCCGCGCGATCGAGGAGAAGAAGTCGCTTCGACTCTTCGTTTTCGACGAGTTCCCGGATGCTCCCCTACCGGAAGGAACCGCCAGCTTCATCGTACGGCTGGCGACCTACGCGGACGAGGAGCTGCGTCCCCACCTCCGCGTCGTCCTGATGCGATTCGGCGGTGCGCTGCCACCCGAGCTCGACGACGTGGTTCTCCGCGACGAGGCGCTGCCGTTCACGACCACGGACATGGTCGCGCTGGTCATGCAGATCGCGAAGGCTCGAACCTGGTCCGTCACCGAGGCCACCGTCCGGCAGAAGATCGACGACTACCACCAAGCGCCACGAACGCTCAACGAACGCTTCAAGTTCCTCAGAGGGCTCCTCCAGCAGCTGACGGCGGCAGGGGGGGCTGGGTGACCCCGTCATGATCGTCCTGTCGCCCGATCGTGAACGCGCGCTCGTCGAAGCGCTGGCCAACGCCTTCAAGCCGGCGGCGCTCGAGGTCCGCGTCATGGACCCGATGCGCATACCCAAGGATGCGCGGAGCGCCGCTCAGAGCTACCTTTCGAGAATCGCGGACCTCGTGCGCTGGGCGACGGCCCAAGGCCGCATCGACGACCTGCTCCGAACTGCCCTCCAAGCCAATCCACAGAACGGGCCGCTGCGGCTTCTCAACGAGGCGACCGGCCTCATCCCGCCCACCATCGGCCTCGAGGAAGCCGTCCGCGCTGCGAAGCCCCTGATCAGCCTCGAGGACTGGCAGCGCACCCTCCTGCAGGTCGAGAGGCAGGTCTGCGTCGTCCAGGCTGGCATCGACTCCGCCCCCGGGGTCGCGCGAGGATGCGGCTTCCTGATCGGCCCGGACCAGGTGATGACACACGCGCAGGCCCTTGCCGACGGTCCCGCCGCCGTCGAGACGGCTCGGTTCGGCACGATCTCGGTCACATTCGAGCCGCATTCGGCGTCGAGGAAGACGTACCACGCCCTGCCGGAGCCCATCTTCGTATCGGAGACCGGCGTCGTCGTGCTGCGGCTCGACCGTCCGGCGGGCCGTGAGATCCCCTTCGACCAGGAGGCCGCGGCCAGCGGGCGGAGCCTACGGGCCCGCGGCTGGGTAGCGCTTGCCTCCGAGGACGCCCGACACAGCGGCTCGAGCGAGCGGGAGGCGGCGCCCGCCCACGACCGCACGGTCGTGATCTTCCAGTACGCCGACGGAACGCAGCCCGCGGTCTCGATCGACGTCAACGGGCTGATCGGCAGTGAGACCGACCCGCTCGCATACCTCACGTCGACACATCCCAGCTCGATCGGCGCGCCATGCTTCGACGCCAGCTGGCGCTTCCGTGGGATGCACGTCGGCTCCGACCGCGAGCGGTCTCGCAACTTCGGCATCCGTGGCTCGGCGATCCTCGACGCGCTCCGGGCTCAGGGTCTGGTCTGGGACCTCTCCTCGGGCGTGCGCCTCGACCGTCCCGCGGTCGATCTGAAGACCACGGCCGACGAGCTCGATGCGGTGGTCCGCGACTTCGCGGTCGCCGAGACCCCGGATCTCGAGGACGACGTCTGGACCGACGGCGACGACGTCGACGTTGCCGACCCTGACCGATGGGCGTGGGCGGAGGCAGCGGCCGTCACGGCTTTCTACCAGCAGGAGAAGCTCGTCCCGCTCGGGGATCCGCCGGCTGAGGCGTGTGTCGCCGTGCTGCTCGAGAGCACACCGCTGCGGCGCCCTGACGGGTCCACCCGCTGGATGCTGGGGGACCGCGTCCGCAGGCGCGCGCTCCAGCGGTTGGCGGATCGCGGTGCGTTGTACAAGGCGCTCGCCAGCAACCCCGGTGATCCGGCGGAGCCCCTCGACGCGGTTCTGTCGGAGTTTCTTTCGGGAACGCCTCCGTCTCGGGCCGAGCTACAGGACCCGGTCAGGCTGCGCGCGATGCTCCAGGTCTCTGCCTGGCTGTCCGGCACCGGCCTCCCGCTGCCGCCGGCTGACGCGCTCCAGGCCGCACTGGAGCGCGCCACACTGATCGCTCCGTTCCGCCACCTCACCCGAGGGTTCTTCGCCGGTCGCGAGGCCGAGCTCGCGACCCTGGCGGCGTACGTCGACGGCCCGGACACGGACAACCAGGGTGAGGCGCTGCCCCCACTCCTCATTCACGGTCCGGGTGGCATGGGCAAGTCGGCCCTGCTCGCGCACTTCATCCTGGCGCACTCGGATCGCGACACCACGCGCCCGGACGCGTGGCGTCCGTTCGTCTATCTCGACTTCGATCGCCCCGACCTGGACGCGCGCGACCTCGCCGACGTCCTCGTCGCGGTCGCTCGGCAAATCGGACCTCAAGTGCCTGCCGTCCGCGACCGGGCGGATGCGCTCATCAAGAGCTGGGGCCTCCGGCGGCGCTCACACCGGCCAGAAGCAAGCGATGCGACAAAGAACCGCCAGGTCCAGCTGTCGTCCCGCACAAGCGCCGCAGACCTCGACGATCTGCTGAACGTGCTCGCCGGCATCCTGACCTCGGTCCACGCCTCGCTGACGGCACCCCTCGTCCTGGTGCTCGACACACTCGAAGAGGTGCAGTACTCGACTCCCGATGCCGTCGTACCGCTTGCGGAGCTGGTGGTAAGGCTACGAGCCGAGGTTCCGTCCTTGCGCGCCGTGCTCGCCGGCCGTGTTGAGCTCGACCCTCGAGTCACGTTGACGCCGCTCCCGCTGGGCCCGCTGCCCGCAAAGGCGGCGGAGGCGTTGCTGGGTAACCATCTCCCGCCGTCACTCGCGGCGAAGACGGACCTGGTCTCTCGGATGGTGCACATCGTCGGTGGCAATCCGTTGTCCCTGAGGCTGGCGGCCGAAGTGTTGAGTCACGAGGTCGATCAAGAGGACCTCGGGGAAGAGCAGCTCTGGCAGCGGGTCGGTGATGCAATCGTGCAAGGCCAGCTTTACGAGAGGATCGTGGGACACATACACGCGGGGCCGGTCAAGCAGCTCGCGATCCCCGGGCTCGTGCTTCGTTACCTGACCTGGGAGCTCATCCGTGATGTGCTGGCTCGTCCCTGCGGGATCGAGGTCGAGGACGACGCAGGCGCCCAGGCGCTCTTCGCCGACCTTGCGAAAGAGGTAGCAGTCGTACGGCACGGAGTCGATGCCAGCAAGCTCGTGGTGAGGCCCGAACTCCGCAGGACGGTGCTGGATGCGTTCCGGCAGGACAAGACCAGCAGGGACAAGCGTCGCCTCATCCACCAGGCAGCCGTCGATTACTTCGCGCCGCTACCCGGCGTGGAGAACCGCGCGGAAGAGATCTATCACCGGCTGTGGCTCGACCAGGATCCATCCGCGATCGACCTGCGCTGGCTCCATGGCCTCGACCTGATCCTGCGCGGTGCCGTCGACGAGCTCGACGGCAGGGCTAGGTCGTATCTCGCGAATCGCGTCGGTAGCATCGACGAGGAGACCCTGGCCGGGACGGCAGCGCTCAGAGAATGGGAGGCGTATGCCGAGAAGCGGGCGTCTGACCTGCTCCGGCTCGGCTTGCCGGCCGCCGCTCTGGACATCCTCAGGCGCCGCGGGGAACGGCTTTCGACGAGCCGGCTGCACCTGATCGAGAGTGTCGCACTGCGCTCCTTGCCGACTCCCAATCTCGTGGCAGCCGGATCCGCCGCGGAGCGGGCAGTGGCGGCGGCGCGCGCGAGCGCGGATCCGGAGGAGATCCAGGGGGCGATCCAGGAGCTGGTCCAGATCCGCCGGTTGGAGAAAGACACGGCTGGTGTGCTGCGTGCGCTGGCGGACATGGGCAACCTCGGCGAGCAGCTAGGTGACGACCTCATCCTGTTGCGTGCCGACGTCGAGACACTCGAGTCGATGTCGCTGGACGAAGGGACAGCCCGATTCAGCGAGAACGCGGTCCGAGTGTTCAGCCGGCTTCCCGATGAGGTCGTAGCCACCGCGCCCGAACTCGCCCGGCGCGTGGCGGCTCAGGTCGGTGGCGAGAATCCGGCCGTCGTTCAACGGGTGATCCGGCTTGTCGGTGTCGGCTCTCTCAACGGCGAGACCGCGGCGGGACTCGAGAGCGTCTTGGCGGAATGGGCAGAGAGAGATCCCGACGTTCAGCCGTTCCTGCCGAAGTCTCCTATCACGGCGAACGAGGTCAGCAGCGCAGCCCAGTATCTGTTCGGCAGCCGCAACCTCGACAAGGCAACTACCGAACACCTCTCAACCTGGATGAGGTCCGTCGTCACACCCACCACCTGACGCGGAAAGCTGGCGAGGGCACCTACGCGCCTGAGCCGTGACCCGTGTCCGGGCTGAAGAAATGTGCAAGGTCGATTATCTGGGGACCGTCCGACGCCCACGAATCTACGAACGACTTGGCCACGCCCACCTGCCGAAGGAAGCGCCGGAGGGCATTCTTCCGCCAGAACGTCTTGAGCGTTGCCTCGTAGATTTGGTTCACGAGGATGGGGGCGAGCTTCGTCAAGATGGCCGCCGCATTGTCTCGGAGCAGACACCCGGCCGCATCCTTCGGTATCTCATTCCCGGAGAATCATACGGTGAAGGCACCATGCCGAGCCGTCATCGACCCGACGTGGGCCCGCAACTATCGACCGAGTGCGTCGCCGAACGTGCTTCTCTTGCCGGCATTTCCATATTCGTCGTCTACTTGATCCATGCTTGTGCAGAGGATGCAGGTACACATGCTCCAAGTAGCGTGAAGCCCCTTCTTCAAGCGGGCTGAGCGACGGCCGTCGACTCCACCGGAGGGAATGGCACCCAGTGGGGACCATCGAGGAAGGACTGATACTGCCCCTTGTAGTCGAGCAGCGTCAGAAAGAGGCGCTTCAGGAGTTCGCGAACTACCGCGACGAGACGTATGAGCTCCTCTGGCGTGGAACTGGTCAGCCCCTGGTGGACGATACGGTTGCGCAGCTTGATGACCTCTTGGATTGCATCCTCGAGCCCCCAGGTTGGGACCGCGTACTCTGTCAGCATGTTCTCGAGGCGAGCACCAAACGAGTTGTAGTTCAAGCTGCTGAGCTTGTTGCGGAGTTCTGCGAGCTGTGTGGCCGTGGTCGCCTCTAACAGTTGATCCCATACTACCGTATCAAATGCCCCGCGAAGTACTGGCAGGAAATGCTCCGTGAACATCTTCGTGGGAATGATCGTGTTCCCCTTCTTGGAGCTGTGCGTTGCGACGAGGTGCTCAAGAGCGGTGCTCGCTGCCACCACCTTCATCTCCGCATACGGCGGGTTCATCAGGAACCATTCGAGCGCCACCGGCACGCCGGTGCTCTTGCTCCTGCCGCTCGTGTAGGCGCGCGCTGCGAGGTCGAGAAGCGGCTGAGGGTCGAGGTGGCTAAACAGCGGTTCATACGGGCTGGAAGTCAGGTGCGGGCCGGAGCAGAGAACCTCCGCGAGGTTCGTGCCTCGGTAGTATTCGCGGATGCTCCAGCGGATCAGATGCCCCTGTGCAAGGGAGAAGACGTTGAGGACGTCGCGGGCAAGAGCGTCTGCCTTTTCGACCCAGTCGAGTGGCGGAGTGTCGGTTCGAAGTCGGAGGGCACCGTGGAGCTCGGAGTAGTCAGTGATTGCGGCGGGTGTTCCGGTGATTGACAGAAGCCCGAGGCTTGTCGGCGCAACCGCCAAACCGTACCCGTGCATGCCAGTTGTCTTGTACTCGAGAGTGTGTCCCGCTCCCGGCTCCGGCGCTGGGGTCGGATACCCGACGCGAAGAGGTGTCGCTTCGGCACGGACATCGAGCGTCGTGGCCGACCCCGTGATCCGGCGATCGACGTTGGTTAGGTGCACCTCGCCTGTGATCATCGTGCCGTTCGGGCCCTGAGCCCGGAGGGAGCAGGGTGGCGCGAGCCGGGCCGATGGGAAGGGGTCCTCATAGAGCCACGCGTTCATCCTGCCGAGCGGCTGCGTGGCACAGACGATGGTAACTCTGCCATCGCGAGCCACCGAGAGCGAAAACGGGATGGTCGCGCTGTCGGTACCCCGGGTGAGCGTGCCGGTGCAGGACGCTAGCGTAAGCAGCGGAGGCGAGGCGGTCGACACGCTGCGCAGCGTAACGTAGGGCGAAGGTCAGGACGAAGCTTGGCGTTCACCGAACGTCCGGATAGACGTCCTTCCCGATGCCCAGGCTGCCGACGAGCTGGGCGGTCGTGTTCCACATCCCGAGACCGAGCCAGCGTGCCGCCCCCTCGCGTTCGATCCGCCGTCCCGAGGTGAAGATCACGAGCTCCTCGTCGGTGAAGATCAGCGGCGCGCCCGCGAGGTGCATCTTCCGGAAGAGCAGCATGCCCTCCCCGACCCGGACGCGCGTGTCGTAGCCGCCGACGGCGAGCGCGAGCTCGCGGAAGTAGAACGAGTTCGCTTCCGACACGCCGGTCACGAGCCGCGGGCTGATGGCGTTCTTCACCCGCATCGTCCAGGCGATGTAGTCCTGAGAGGCGCGCACCATACGGCGCCGTGACAGTGAACGCAGCATGCCGGCGCCGCACCGGACGCGCTCGTCCCGCATCGCTGAGACGATCCGGCTCAGCCAGCCCGTGTGGTGAAGCGTGTCGGCGTCGGTGCTGACGACGATTCGGCCCCGCGCCGCTTCGAGCCCGGTCTGCCGGGCGCGGGCGATCCCGGCCGTGGCTCTGGCTCTGACGAATGACTCGAGGGCCTGCTCGAGGAGCGTCCGGGCGCTGCGAAAGTGCTCCTGGTAGAGCAGTGGCCACGCCTGGCCCTTCGCCAGGATGAGCCCGGTGGTCTCATGGTCATTGCGCTGCCGACTCATCTCGAGGAGCCGGTCCGACAGGAACGCGCGGTCCGTCTAGAGCTCACTCGTACCGGTGAAGTAGAGGAGGTCCCAGTACAGGGCGGCCGCGTGTTCATAGTCACCGTCAAGGATGCAAGCGACGAGCGCATCACGTCGCTGCGGATAAATGGAGTCGAGCAGTCGGAATCTGGGCCACCCGTCCAATGGCAGTGCGTCGAGCGGCAGGCTTCCGCTCGGCGTTCCCGGCAGCGGGGGGTCCTCGACGAGGGGGGAGGCTGCGCCGGCGAGCGCGGCCGTACCACCTGGAGATCCTCACCTTGCCCGAGGGCCACTACCTGAAGCGTCATGTCCGGAGCAGGGGATGAGCGCCGACGCCGGTCCGCGTTCCGCTTGGCCTTGCTGCCAGCCAGTAGAAAGGAGGGAGGAGGTCCTATGCGAAAGCTACGAGTGACGATGGACATCAACGGGAAAGGCGGCCTCATCTTCCCGGTCGAGGTGGAGGAGTTCGTATCGGACGACTCCATCCCGTTTCGTTTCGCGGTCATCCTGAAGGACGCGATTGTGGGAACGCCGCACTATCCGAACGGGATTCACTACGACAGCGCTGAGCTCGCAAAGGATCAGGTCTTCCTTTCGGCAGTCGTCGGTGCCATGGGCGCGCGAACGGTGAAACGACGCAGACGCTGAATCGCCGTAGCTTGCCGTGAAAAGAGCCCCCGTCCCAGGGGGCTCTTTCCGTTCCGTTGCGCCTCGCAAGCGACGGTCATGATCGAGAGGTGAAGGAGGCTGCGACCACACCCGCTCGATGCCCGGCCTGCAGGAGCAGGCATTTCCGCCCTCTTCCCTCTACGACCATGAAGTCCATCAACAAGATCATCCTCGTCGGACACCTCGCCGCCGATCCCGAAGCCACCCCATCCAAGAGCGGTCGGAACCGCGTCTCGTTTCCCCTCGCCACCCACCGGGAGCAGACCTCCGAAGGCATCGCCAAAGACGTTACGGATTACCACCGTATCGTCGTCTGGGACGCGCTAGGTGAGGCCTGTACCCGTTCCCTCACGAAGGGCAGCTCGCTCTACGTCGAGGGCCAGATCCTCAACAGGGCCTACGAGGTGAACGGCGAACGGCGGTACTCCACGGAGATCCGTGCCGACGTGGTGACCCCCCTTTCCTGGAAGAAGAAGGATAACGTGGCGTCCGTCTCTCTCGAGTCTCCCGA
>CALBDV010000860.1 GCA_937927565.1 uncultured Holophagales bacterium | reverse complement strand
TCGCGCTCGCCGAAGCCGGCGAGCGCTCCGCGCAGCCGGGGGGAATCGGCGTCGTTCCTCGCTGGGGCGTGGTGGCCAGCGCTGCGAGGTCGGCGCACCCTGCGAGGTACGCGACCGTCGTCGTGTGCGCGTGTGCACTCGAGACGGTGGCAGCGAACAGCGCCGACAGTGCAATGAGAGTGAGGCAGACCGCCTTCAGCCGGTGGGAGCGATGGCCGGCGGGCCGCACCGAACTACTCCGTACCGCCCGGACTACGTGTGACGACAAACGTCCGAGCAAGCTCGCTCAGAGATGTGCCCAAGCTGAGCGCCTTCGCATAATGCATCGTACCCAGCACAACCCGCCCCTCGCGTCGCAACCCATCCACCATCTCGCGTACGGGCCTGTCGATCGAGAACGCACGGCGGACTTCAACCAACACTCCCGCCGGGACTCCGGCACCCACCAACGAAACCTCCACGAGGGTTGGCGTCGCAGATTGAGTCCGGACACCCGGGCACCCCGACTCGACCCATCCGGCTAAGTCAGAACAGAGCGGCTCGCGAGAGTCACACGAGGACATTCCGGCGAGATAGCCACCGCGATCATCGGCCTGACACAGCAAGAACTGGCCGCCTCCATTGTCCGCAACTGCAAGCCAGCCTGGTGCGTCGCCCTGGACTTCGTAGAGCTTGTTCCGCTCCACCACCTCATTCGCGCTGTAGAACACCCAGTCATCCACGCGAAAGCCGTCGCTCACGGTGAGCACTTCGACGAGCACCCCTGGCACCCCGCCGAACTCTCGCTCCAGGAACCGCAGTGAATCATCGTCAACGGGCGGCCTCACTTCACTTGCGTTCACAGGGAGTCGCATCAACGAAACGCTCCGATCGAGTCGAAGTACTTGTAGTTCTTCGCCATCGCCTTCCTCGCCTGCTTCGTGGGCACTCCTGCATCGATCATCTCACCATAGCTGATCCGAAACTCATCCTGGATCGATGTGCCATACCCCGGGCACTCCCGACGACGCTTTCTCTGGGAGGCAGAGATCTTCGCGTGTGGTGACCCCGAGTGACTCGGTAGGAGTATGCATGGCGCCTTGTTCGCGTCGTACCCGGGGATCTTGTTCCGTGTCGCCCATTCCTGCTGAATGGCATGGTGTGACTGCACGGACCCGTCAGCCCGGCTGTTCGTGTGTCCAGGAGCTCTGTTGGCGGTCGGCGACAGGTTCTCGTGGGGTGCAACATCCAACGACTGGTGCCCTCCCGGCCTGAGCGCTCCCACCAGGCCGAGCGCATCGGTCCAGCCGGTCGGGTTGCCTTCCGCCCCGAATCCATTGATGAACGCGCCCAGCCCCAACGGATCCGCACTGACAAACCGCCCCTCGCCGTCGTAGTAGCGCCAGCGGTTGTACGCGAGCCCCGTCTCTTCGTCCCAGTACTGGCCCTGCAGCCTGATCGGCGTGCTCGCCTTCGCGCCGGCGCGCTGCTCGAGCTGGCCCCAGGCGCGGCGCTCGTATTCGGCGGCGACGCTCCCATCCTCGGCGACGAGCCGCTCCGGCGTACCGATCGGGTCGTTCTTGTAGTGGAACCAGCCCCCTGATTCCCGCCCTACGTCATCGACGCGCTTCTCGCGATGCGCGAGCGGCTCGAAGCCGCCGTCCTCGAACCAATACGTTCTCTCTTCGACGACGGGGTCGCCGGTGGCGATACCCTGCTCGCGCAGCTCGTGGACGAGCACGTCGCCGTCCCACACGAAGCGGGTGCGCACCTGCAACGTCGGCGCGCCGAGCGGGCTCTTCTGCTCGTAGACGCGCTTCTCGATCCTGCGCGCAAACGGGTCGTAGGCGCATTCGACGATCGTGCCGTCGCTCGACTTCGCTCGGTGAAGCAGCCCCGCGGCGTTCCAGGTGTATTGCCACACCTGCTCGGGCGCGGGGCCAATGTTGGGCGGCGCCGCTGGGTCGGCGGGGATCGGCGTGCGTTTCTCGAGGAGCCGGCCGTCTTGGTCCCAAGTGTAGTGGGTATCGCCCTTCTGGAGTAGGCGGTTGCCCTTGGCGTAGACGCGCTTGTCGGCTCCGGCGCCGTCTTCGTGGAGGTTGCCGGTCTTGTCGTAGCGGAAGAG
>CALBDV010000859.1 GCA_937927565.1 uncultured Holophagales bacterium | reverse complement strand
CGCCGTCCGGATCGTTCCACGCCGGGCATGCGCCGTTCACGAGGGTGGAGAACCGGTACACCTGCCCGGAGCCATCGTGATATTCGACGAGTTCGGGGACGTCGGTAAGATCATTGAGCGTAGCCGGGCCCGAGCCCGAGGGGCGTTTCCCTTCGCCGTAGAGAGAAATTCGCCTCAGGTGCTGGAACAGAGGTGAGCCCCAGCCGGCTGCGCCGAGAGGACCGAAGCCAAGGACGCCGGAGCGATACGTTCGAGAGACTGCAACGTCGATCCCGCGGCCCGCCTTGGAATAGTCCGAGGCCGTGAAAACCGCCTCTCCGCCACCGAGGAGGATGCCGAAACCCCTCTCCCCAGAATCCCAGGCGGCCGGTGAGAGCACCGGCTCCTCGAGCGAGATCTGGATCGGAGACGGGACCGTATCGGCCCATGAGGTGGCGCGCGCAACACCCCACGGTGCCCGATAGCCATTCGTGAGGCCATCGAAGTACGCACGCGCACGTGCCGTGGCCCCGGAGTCGTTCGGTACCGGGATACTCGTTTCGAACGGGTCGGTACGGGTCTCGGAGAGGACGACCCGAACGTATGGCCCCGCGGCAGCGAGCTCGAGGATGCCGTCCGCGTCAAGGACTCCGTCATCGACGAGCCGTTGGAGGTATGCCGGTCGGTCGCAGCGGCGACACTGGCTCTCCTCGTCGGCAACGGCATCTGCAGGCAGTTTCTGCAGGGTGGCGTGATACTCCTTCCGCGCGCGGGGATCGGCCAGAAGGAGCACGACCTCCTTGGATTCGTAGAGGTTGTACGCCGTCCCGAGGCGTCCGCCCTCCCCGGGATATGTCGAGTCCGACGGACTAGCCCCTCCGGCTGCCGGATCAGCGAGACGCCGCAGCGTGACGAACACTTCGCTCGCGGGCCATCCTGGACCAGACGGAGGCGCCGCGTAGGCTCCGACGTCCTCCGCGCGGAGGAGACCTTCAGCCGGCAGTCCTCTCAGGGCCTGGACCTTTGCGACGAGCCGATCCCCGAGATCGCCAGGAAGTGCGACGCGGACCCGGAAGGCTGCCGTGGCGAGCTTCTCGTCTGCCTTCCTATTCTCCGGATCGGACTCGGACGTCGCGGTTGCGCGAACTGGAACTCCGAGCGGTACAAAGTCCGAAGTGGGTCTGAGGACAGGGAGTGGACCCGAACTCGGCGGCACGCTAGCCGGCTCGTCGACCTCCGGCGCGTAAAAACCCGCGAGGACGAATCGGGGATCTTCGATGGGCAGAATGGCGCCCCTGGAGGCCTCGTTTGGACCGAGGCTGCCCCAAGTGTAGAGGAAACCCGTACCAGCGTCGTCGAAGGCGATATGGTTGGTGTCCCAAGGGGCCCTGAGGCTCAGAAGCAGGCGGGAATCCTTCTGGGTGGACGGGTCGGGGCCTCCGTTGACCCGGTAGACGTCCCAGACGTCGATGAAGGGCTCGTTCGTGACGGTGTCGAAGCCTCCGGCGTAGAGCCGGCCAGACTTCACGTCGGCCTGAACACGGGTCACCCAGTGGTCCTTCCTGAAGTAGCGACCGATGGGGGTTCCCAACCGGCGATCCGACGCGTCGAAGGCAACAACGCCCTCGGGTCCGAGGGAGTAGAACACGAGGTCGGCGGACGTCTTCTCCTTCCACTCCGCCTGTGGCTTCGGCAAGCCGAATCGCGTCCCGTCGAAGACGATCCCCTTGTCCAACCACCGGGTGTTCGGGGCGGCGGCGACGCTGCGCACCGAGACGGGCAGAGCCGGATCTGAGTCGAAGCCGGAAAGGCACTGGCCGTCTACGGTCAGCAGGCGACCCAGATCGGACGTAGTCGATTCGGCTTCGATTCCGCCGTAGCGGTTCACGACGGCGAAAACGTTGCGTGTACTAACGCCCCGCGTCCCATCCTCAGCCTCTCCGGTCTGGCCGAGGACAGCTGCCGCGTACGTGTTGGAGAGGACGGGAGACGGCCCCGCCCCGCACGGCGCGAAGCCGGACGAGCCCACTTCTTCGTAGCGGCCCAGCCTACGGCCGCACTCGCCTTCCACGCCGATACCGCCAAGGTCGGCCGCCGGGAGGCGGTAGTAGCGGTTGAGGTCGACTACGGAGACCCCGCTTCCAAGAATGGGTAGGTAGCCGGTGAGACCCACGTTGTAACGTATTCGGAGCTGGTCTCCGCT
>CALBDV010000858.1 GCA_937927565.1 uncultured Holophagales bacterium | reverse complement strand
AAGTAGGCCGCTCGTCCGACCGGGCGGGCCCCGGGACCCGCCGGGGCTACCGCCCGGCCCCGGAAAACGCCGCGACCCTCACCCCGGCCTCCGACGGCTCCTCCGTCCGACCCGCCAGTCCGAGGCAGTGGAGTCCTCCCTCGCCCGTGGGGAAGATCGGGACAGGCACGACGCGGATCCCTTCGGCCGCGTAGACCTTCGACTGCCTCTCGAACGTCGGGTTCGGGCTCGCCGCCGCCCGGTCCATCTCGGCCCAGACCTCCCGGAAGCCTGTCAGCACGCGCTCGAAGGCCGCGTCTGAGGGCCGGCCCCGCCACGCGACGAGCTCGTCGGAAAGCGCGTCGAACCGCTTCTGAAGCTCCCTCTGCGGGTTGGGCCCGTCCGGGAGCGCGAAGTGGTAGGGATACTTCCCGAGCAGGACGACCTGCTCTCCGGAGGGCTCCGAGTACTTCCCGACGTTCACGGGGTTGCGAACCGGGTGGTCCGCGAACGGCAACCGTGCCACGCGGAAGCCCCACGCTGCGACCTGCTTCGCCACCCGGTCGTAGATGATCTGCGCACGCTTCCGCACCTCGGGCGCGAGCGGCTCGCGGGTGATGGCGTCCACTGGGCCACCCTCGTAGGTGGGGATGAACGCCACGACTCCCTTCGAGCCCTTCGCCACGTTCACGATCATGTCCGAGTGGAAGAGCTCGTCGGAAACGAGGGACGGGGACCGAAGACCGTCCTCGTTGACGAAGAGGACGTCGAGGCCGAAGAAGGCCTTCCTGAAGGCATCTCGGGCCTCCTCGATGCGCGCGGTCGGGACGGATCGGCCGAGGACGCCCTCTCCGTACCTGTACTCGAGCCACCTGAGGACCCTGTGGTGTCCGGCGAGGAGACCGAGCCGGCCACCGGGAAGGCGCACGAGCTCCACGTCTCCTCCCTCGGAGTTCACGCCCGGCAGGGAGTGCATCGCGAACTCGCGCGGGAACGCTCGGACCATCTGCTGCAGGCTTTCGCGGTAGAAGAGGTCCGCCTCGGCCCCGATCCCGAGGACGAGACGCCCCGTTTCGTCGGTACCGAGGGGTTCGGCGATGTCCTGCGGGAACGGAATCGCCCGGCCGACGACGAAGAAGCGGACCCGCTCCGCGATCTCGGCCGGAGTCCAGCGGGCGCGGACCTTGAGGTACTCGCGGAACTCGTCCCGCTCGTCCCCGAGCTCGCGGACGTGCAGGCGCGGGTCGGGGACGGCCACGAAGAGGCGCGTCCGCTTCGGGATCGCGTCGAGGATCCGGCCGTGCATCAGCTCGAAGTTCAGCCAGTAGAGCTGCCGCCGGATCTGCGCGAGACGCTTGTTACCGAGACCCTCGAAGTGCGAGCCCTCCGGGAGCATGAAGGGGCTCGCGAGGAGCGGGTCGAGGCCGATGACGAGCCGCCGGTAGGGGCGCTCGGCCTCAGGCACCAGCTTCAGTCCGGGTGGAGTGGTCGGTGTCGAAGGCTCTGCCAGGGCCAGGCCGACGGCGAGGAGGATCGATCCGGGACCGAGCAGCGTGGCCGTGCGCATCGCGCGGAGTGTAGTGCCGCCGTGGACCGATAGGAACGGCACGAGCCGGTGGAGCCTGCGAAGCCGTTCGGGCCTAATCTCGCCCCGAGGCCTTCGCCGTGCGCACGTCCCCCCCGAGCCTCCTCCCGGCGTTCGCCGCCGCCGGATTCGCCGCCACCGCGGCCCAGGTCCTCCTCCTGCGCGAGCTTCTCGTCTGTGCCGCGGGGG
>CALBDV010000857.1 GCA_937927565.1 uncultured Holophagales bacterium | reverse complement strand
GCACAGTCGAGCGACTACGGGATCTCGCGACGACGATCAACGAGCATCAGAGGCACCTCCAGGAGTCGATGCGGGTCAACGACCATTCAAAACACGCCGGGTCTCCCGACGACGATCTGCGGCGGGTCATGACCTCGCCGGTGCCTGACGGCGCAGAGGGTTTCTGCGTGAGGCTCCTCCGGAGGGTCGCGGCAGCACGCCCGGGGGAGCGCGCACCGGCCGGCCCCCTGGTGCTGACTACCGAGTCAATCCGGGAGTATCCGGGTCTCCTCGCGGCGCTTCGCCGCGGTCCGAGCCTTTCCGCGGCGGGCGACGATGCCGTCTCCCTTCAAACACTCGAAGCTTCGCGAGTCGCCGCCGCGGTCCTGCTCGCCGGGGCGCGAGTGGCGGAGGGCAAGGGCTCAGAAGTGCAGGACGACTTGCGAGCGGCGCTCCTTTCTCTCGTCCGTGAGCCGCTGAGAACGCGGATCCCTGGACTTCTCTCGGACGACGAACGGAAGCGGAACGAGGCTCGCTGGCTCGAGGAGGTGGAGAAGAGGATTGAGCTCGGAGAGAGGACCTGGATCTCGCTGGCTGCAGGCGGGGTGACAGCGAAGAAGGAGGTGCGGGCAGCTCTGGATGACGCTCATGCCCGTTCGAAGGAAAGCGGATCGCGGCCCCTCGATCTGGGTCTCTTCTTGGAATGGCTCGACCGGGTTCTTACCGCATCGGCGCAGGTACTGAGCTCCAAGAAGCAGGGAATACGGGAGGAAGCCCAGCATCTCGACGAGGAAACGAGAGATGCAGTCTTCGCTGCTCTGGACGAAGGGCGAGTCGGTTCCGCCGTCCGCCTTCTCGCCGGGGGGGACGCCTCCGCCACCGCAGAGATCCATGGCCGGGAGTCGCTGTGGCGTCCGGATGCGGTCCGCCGCTTTCCGGACCCGGTCGGGGCGCTCCGCAAGCATCAGGAAGCCACCTCAACCCTGCGCCCTGTTCTCAGCCGCTGGCTCTCGGGCGTGCAGGGAAAGGAGCAGTACGACAAGTTCCTCCGGACAGAGATCGACGCTGGCCTTCTCAAGCCGCTGGGACTCAAGACCAACCCGTCGATGGGCGCGCTGCGGATCCCTGGCAGCTCCCTCAAGGAGTGGTTTCGGCGCGGGCAGCACAACCCGGCCTGCGTTCCCCAGATTTCGGAGATCATCCTCACGACGCCGAAAGTCGGCGTGAGGGATCGGAGCTTTGCCCAGAAGGCGGCTGATCTCGCCGCGGAGCTTCAGGCGGGTGGGGAGCGCCTCGTGGGCGTTCTCGCACCCAGACTTGAGGCGGAGACGCGTCGGGAGACCCTCTCGGAGTTCAGGCGCCGGAAGCTCTTCGCGGCCGTAATCGACGATCTCGACTTCTGCAGAATCGTCACGCCGGGCAGCCAAGCCATCAACTCCGGTTTTGCCCTTATCGAGATCCTCCTGGAACAGCAGGTCCCGTCCGTCGTGTCGCCGTTCCTCGTACCGGAAGGGCAGAACGTACAGATGGAAATGTACTTCGGGCGCCGGCGCGAGGCGCGCGACCTCGTGATGAGCCCTCGCTACTCGAGACTGTTCTCCGGCAGGAAGCTCGGCAAGAGCGCGCTACTCAAGTACGTCGAGGCGACCTACGATGGGGAGCGTCTTCCCTCCAAGAACATTCTTCACGTCGTCTACGTGTCGGCTGTCGGAGTCGATAGCGAGGCCGGTCTCGTGCAGAAGATCGTCGAGGGGCTGCGCAGCACGCTCCGGTGGACGGACACGAGTGCCGCAACGACGTCGGCCCCCGACCCCAGCTCCCGCCTGGAAGGTCTTCTCCGGAACTTTGCCCGCCAACATGAGCAGGAAAGCCTCCTGATCGTTCTCGACGAGGCGGACGTCTTCATCGAGCACCAGCTGGACGCCTACCAGACAACGCTCGAGAAGTGCCTGAGCTTCCGCATGAGGAGTCAGATGGAGGCCGACAAGGACGAGCTGGGGCTCCCGCGAGTTCGCTTCGTCTTCGCGGGCTATCGCGTGGCGAATACCACGGAGGGCGCTTGGGCGAACTGGGGCGACGTGCTGAGGCTGGCTCCGCTCGACCCGGAAGATGCGACCGCGCTCATCGCCCGGCCTCTTGCGCGGATTGGCATCGACGCGACAGCGCAGGCGCGGGTGATCGCTCATCGGTGTGGCTACCAGCCTGCGGTTCTTCTCCGTTTCGGCGATCGGCTCGTGCGAAACGTCGAGCGGACCTCGCGGCTCCTCGACAGAACACGGTCTGCCGTGATCGTGGGAGAGGACGATGTCATCCTGACAATGGA
>CALBDV010000856.1 GCA_937927565.1 uncultured Holophagales bacterium | reverse complement strand
ACCTTCTGCCCGACGAGAAGGTCCTTCGACGTGCCGACGAGGATCGGCTTCAGCGCCTTCCCTGTCGGGAAGATCCGAAGGACGGCGAGGTCGCGGTCGGGGGCGCCGCCGACGAACGAGGCCGTGAAGGTCGAGCCGTCGGCGAGGGTCACGCGGGCCGAGGACGCTCCCTGGATGACGTGGAAGTTCGTGACGACGTGACCGGCCGCGTCCCAGACGAAACCCGATCCTTCGCCGCTCGGGATCTCGGCCATCCGGAAGAGGCCGCCGCTTCTGCGGGCAAGGCTCGTGATGAAGACGACCGAGGGGCTCGCCTCGCGGAAGAGGTCGATCGTCGCCCTCTCGTCCGCGGCGAGGTCGCCCCGGGCCACCACCGGCCTCGGCTCGGGTGCGGGAGCGGCGGAGCGCAGGCGGCGGCAGGACGGGACGAGGACGAGTGCCGGGAGCAGGAGAACGAGAAGGGAAACGGCCGCGAAGGGATGGAATCGGTGCCCCCGGGCGGGAACCCTGTCTTCGTGATCCATCGGCGTTCTGGCCCGCGAGTATAGGTCGTGCGCCACCGCACGGACGCCAGAGTAAGATTCTGCAAAGATCGAAGCGGTTGTCCCTGAAAGGGCCCCAAGGAGCGTCTCGAACAGGCCAATGAACGCGGAGGCTTCCCGTCCGCTCTCGCCCGGCACCCTGGTCGGCCGGTACCGGATCCTCTCCTCTGTCGGCAGCGGAGCGATGGGAGAGGTCTATCGAGCAGAGGACACGTCGCTCGGCCGCATCGTCGCGCTGAAGACGCTGCCGGGGGACCTCGTAGGAACCCCCGACCGGCGGGCGCGGTTCGAGAACGAGGGGCGGATCATGGCCTCCCTCTCGCACCCGAACCTCGTCCACGTCTTCGACGTCGGCGAGCACGAAGGGGTTCCCTACCTCGTCCAGGAGTTCGTCGAGGGCGAGACGCTCGAGGACGTTCTCCTCTCGGGTCCGGTCGCTGCGCCGAAGGCCGCCCGCTGGATCGCCCAGGCCGCCGAGGGGCTCGTCGCCGCGCACGAAGCGGGGATACTCCATCGCGACATCAAGCCGTCGAACCTGATGGTCGGCCGGGACGGGAGAATCAGGGTCCTCGACTTCGGCCTCGCGAAGGTCCAGTCCGTTCCGGAGGACAGGCGGCGGAGCCAGCCGTCGCTCACCACCGACGGTCTCGTCGTCGGAACGGCGCAGTACATGTCCCCCGAGCAGGCGAGCGGGAAGAAGGTCGACGCGCGGAGCGACATCTTCTCCCTCGGCATCGTCTTCTACGAGCTTCTCGCCGGGAAGCTCCCCTTCGAAGGGGAGACGCCCGTCGACGTCATGTACGCCATCCTCCACCTCGGCCACCCGCCGATTCCCGGCTTCGGGAGCGGCGTCGTCCGGGGATTCGCCGACGTCGTCGACCGGGCTCTCTCGAAGGATCCGGCGCAGCGCTTCGCCTCGATGCGCGAGATGGCCGCCGAGATCGAGGCGGTCCTGGCGACCGGGGGTTGGGAGCCGGGCGAACAGGCCGTTTCTCGCGCCCCGAGCTCGAAGCTCCCGACGCTGACGGCAGCGCCGTCCGCGGGGCCGGCCCGCGGGAACCGCCGGGGGCTCGCACTCTTCGCCGTGGGAGCTTGCGTCCTCGCCGCCCTCGCCGGTGCGGCGTTCCTCTGGCGCGGTCGGGGCCGGGAGCCGGGCGCTGCGGCGGGAGGTGCGGCCCTCCGTCCGGTCCAGCTCACCTCGTCGGCCGGTCTGGACGTCTTTCCCGCCTTCTCGCCGGATGGTCGGGCCGTGGCGTATTCGTCGGACAGGTCGGGCCGGTTCGAGATCTACCGCAGAGCGCTGGCCCCGGGTGGCCGGGAGATCCAGCTCACGACCGACGGCCTGCAGAACCTCACTCCCGCCTGGTCGCCCGACGGCGAGACGATCGCCTACCACGTCAAGAGCGTCGGCGGCGTCTGGCTCGTGCCGGCCCTCGGCGGCGTGCCGCGCCAGCTGACGACGTTCGGTTCGCGGCCCTCGTTCTCGCCCGACGGCACGGCCCTCGTCTTCGAGTCGGGGGCGGTCGTCGATTTCGCGGCGAACTCGCTCGGCGCGCTCCCTCCGTCCGTTCTCTGGATCGCCCCGCTCGACGGTTCGCCACCGCGCCCCCTCACCCAGGTCGGGCGTCCGAGCGGCGGCCACGGCGCGGCCGCCTGGTCGCCGGACGGGAAGCGGATCGCATTCGCGAGCTACAACCGGACCTCCTCGGAGATCTGGACCGTTGCCGTGGGCGGCACGGACCCGGTGAAGGTGAGCGAAGGGAACGGGCAGTGCTACGACCCCGTCTGGGAGGCCGACAGCGAGGCCGTCCTCTTTCCGTGCTGGTCGGAAAGCTGGAGCGTCGGGATCTACCGGCGTAAGGTCTCGGCGGCGGCGGGGAAAGCCCTCGGCGTGCCGGAGGAGATCGCGACCTTCGGCGTCGCAGGGCTCGGCTGGGTCAAGCAGCTGGCGATCTCTCGCGACGGCACGAAGATCGCCTACGCCGGCCTCACGATGGCGAGCAACATCTGGAAGGTGCCCGTCGACCCGAGAGGGGAGCCGGCGGGGCCGGAGTCGGCAGTGACCCGCGAGACGGGGCGCAACTCGCGCCCCGCGGTCTCGAACGACGGGAAGCGGATCGCTCTCAGCCGGTGGCGGCCCGGTGCGAACCAGGAGATCTGGATCGTCGACGCCGACGGCGGGAACGCCGTCCAGCGGACGACAGACCCCTCCGACGACGACTACCCGCACTGGTTCCGCGGGGATCGCCGGCTCGGGTTCATGTCGCTCCGGCGCGGCCACCGCGCCTACTTCGCCCTCGACCTCGCGACGGGGCGCGAGGACGTGGTCGCCGATTTCGGTCCGGGCCACGACGCGATGCGGATCTCGCCGGACGGAACGAAGGTCGCCTTTCACTCGAACCGGGGAGGGACGACACTGAACGTCTGGGTGGCCGAGCTCCCGGCGGGGACGCCGCGGCAGATCACCTCCGACCGCGAGCTGGCCGCGTTTCCGTGCTGGTCTCCCGACGGCAGGACGCTCGCCTTCGAGGCCAAGCGCGAAGGGGACGTCCACATCTTCACGGTTCCCGCCAGCGGTGGAACGCCGGTCCAGCTGACCCGCGGGCCGGGGCAGAGCTGGCCCTACTCCTTCTCGCCGGACGGATCGAGGATCGCGTACGCAGGCCTGCGCGACGGCGTCTGGAACGTGGGATGGGTCTCCCGCGACGGGAAGACGGATCGCACCGTGACGGCGAATCGCCGCCTCAACACCTATGTCCGCTACCCCGCCTGGTCACCGACGGGAGAGGCCATCTACTACGAGGTCGCCGAGACCACCGGAAACATCTGGCTCGTCGAGATGGCCGCGTCGAAGGAGAACCAGGGAAAGGCCGGAGGCAAGCCGTGAGCGAGACGATCTTCACGCGGATCATCGAGGGGCAGATCCCGAGCCACCGGGTCTACGAGGACGAGAAGGTCTTTGCCTTCCTCGACGTCGCGCCGCTCTCGCCCGGGCACACGCTCGTCGTTCCGAAGGAACCGGCGGTCACTCTCGACGCCCTCTCCGAGGAGTCGGCGGCGGCCATCGGACGGGTCCTTCCCCGCATCGCGCGCGCCGTGATGGCCGCGACCGGGACGCGCGACTACAACGTCCTCCAGAACAACGGCGCCGCCGCCCACCAGGCGGTGCCGCACGTCCACTTCCACGTCATCCCGAAGCCCGGCGACGCGCGCGGTCTCGGCATCGACTGGCCGGCGGGGCGCCTCGACGCGGAGGACGGGAAGAGGATGGCCGCAGCCGTGGTCGCCCAGCTCGCGAAGGGCTGACCGGGCCGCCCCGTCAGCGCCCGCGCGCGGCCGCGCCGAAGAGGAACCCCGCGACCGTCTCGGCCAGGACGAGGCCCGGAAGGGCGTGCCGCTGGGCCTCGAACGCCGGGTCGCGGAAGACGAGAAAGAGCCACGCCGCCGTGCCGAGACCGACGGCCGCGCCGCGCGCGGCCTCGAGGAGTCGGCGGTCGCCGAATGCGCGGAGCGACTGGCCGAGGAGGAGGAGTGCGGTGAGAGCCAGCGCGGCGGGCGGATACCAGCGCAGGTGGAGGGCCTCGGGCGGCCACGCTCCCGCCGCCACCTCGCCCCGGGCGAGCGCGGCGGCGAGGGGCAGGGCGAGCCAGAGTGCCAGGAGCGCCACCTTCAGTGCGCCGCTCAACGCGCGACGCAGCCGCCGGGCGGGGCGAGGCGGACGAGAGCTCCTCCCCATCGCCGATTTCACGTCGCGCGCCGCAGAACGGGTCAGGCCCGTTCCCGCGGCCAGGCGCGACGGGTCGATCAGGTCGGCGATCGAGAGGCGCAGGAGGAAGAGCGACCAGAAGGCGAGCCGCGCGGGGAGGACCCGGCCCGAGAGGACGAGGGCGAGCGAGACGCCGGAGAGCGCGAGCCCGAACCCCTCGAAGAGAAGCCGAACCCGCGAGACGATCCGCGAGGCGGTTCCCTCGGCGCGCCGGGACGAGAGCGCGCGGTGCGCCACCGACGCGAGGACGACGAGGACGATCGCCGCCCCGCCGAGCGCCGGCCCTCCGGGACCCGGGACGAGGCGGAGCGCGGCGAGCGGGAGCGAGCAGGCAGACAGGAGCACCGCGGCGCGGAAGGACCGGACGAGCGTGTCGCCTCCAGAGGCGAGCGCGGCGTAGAGGAGAAGGGCCGCGGTCGCCACGGCGACGAGAGCCGCGAGAGGTCGCGCGTCCGCCGAGATCGGGACGGGAAGCGCAGCGAGCCTGGCTGCAGCCCCCGTCCTCTCGAAGACATGGACGTAGAGCGCGAAGACGCGGGCGAGAAGGTCGGCGGCGACCGGCACTGGCGGAGGTTACAGGGAGGGGGCAGACTGTCGGCCCCGGCCGGACCCCGGCCGACGCACGGTGGTCGGAACCGGGGACGGAAGAAAGGAGATCGTCATGGACCTCACGGATCTTTTGAAGGGCGCGCTGGGCGGTGGGCAGCCCTCGGCCCGGGCGGGAGGCGGTTCGTCCGACCTCATCGCGAGGCTTCTCCCGCTCGTCCTTCAGATGCTGCAGGGTCGGCAGTCCGGTGCCGCGAGCGCCGCCCCCGGAGGCACGGACGGGCTTGGAGGCCTGGCGGGACTCGGGGGGCTCGGGAGCCTCGTGAGCGCCTTCGCGAAGAACGGGCTCGGCGACGTCATGGGCTCCTGGATCGGTACCGGCCAGAACCTCCCGGTCTCCGGCAACCAGCTCGCCCAGGTCTTGGGGGACGACCAGATTCGCCAGCTGGCCGGGAGCACCGGCGCCTCGAAGGCGGAGGTCACGGACGCCCTCTCGCAGCTGCTGCCGCAGGTCGTCGACGGCCTGACGCCGGGCGGCCGGATTCCCGACGAGGGGGTCGACGCGGGAGCCGGAGACCTCCTGAAGCAGCTCGGGCTGTCGCCCGGCTGACGTCACCGGGAGGCAGGGCGAGCGTGGCGAAGGCCGCGCTCGCCCGGGGGCGCCTCATTTGACGGGCCGGTCGACGGTCGGTACCGTCGGGCGCCCGAATGGCTTCCACCACCTACACCGCCGCCGACATCACCGTCCTCGAGGGGCTCGAGCCGGTCCGCAAGCGCCCGGGCATGTACATCGGCGGGGTCGATTCCCGCGGGCTTCACCACCTCGTCTGGGAGATCGTCGACAACGCCGTCGACGAGGTCATCAACGGCTACGCCACGCGCATCGAGGTCCGCCTCTTCGCCGACGGGCGCGAGGTCGAGATCTCGGACAACGGCCGCGGAATCCCGGTCGACGTCCACCCGAAGTACAAGAAGCCCGCCCTCGAGCTGATCCTCACGACGCTCCACGCGGGAGGGAAGTTCGAGCAGGGCAACTACGTCCATTCCGGCGGCCTCCACGGCGTCGGTTCGTCGGTCGTCTGCGGTCTCTCCTCCGAGATGACCGTCCACGTCCGCCGCGACGGGAACGAGTGGCGGCAGACCTACGGGCAGGGGAAGGCGACCTCGAAGCTGACGAAGGTCTCCACGGAGAAGGTGCGCGGCAGCGGGACGACCGTCCGCTTCCGGCCCGACCCCGAGATCTTCGGGAAGCTCTCGTTCGACGCGGACGAGATCCGCGACCGGCTCGAGGCGAAGACCTACCTCCACCGCGGCCTGCGCGTCGTCTTCGTCGACGAGACGCAGAAGCCCGCCGTCCGCGAGGAGTTCGCGCACGACGGCGGTCTCGCCGACTACCTCCTGAAGGTCGTCGCCGAGCGGGCGAAGACCCCGACCCACGCCAGCGGCTTCGTCCTCGTCCGCGACGCCGAGCCGCGCCTCGAGCTCTCCCTCCAGTGGACCGAGTCGACCGACGAGCACTTCCGCTCCTGGGTCAACGGCATCCCGACCTCCTCCGGCGGGACCCAGGAGAGCGGCCTGAAGGCGGGCATCGTCAAGGCCGTCAGGAACCACCTCGCCACGCACGCACTCCTGCCGAAGGGCGTTACTCCAACGGCCGAGGACATCCGCGAAGGGCTCGTGGCGCTCCTCTCCGTCTACGTCCTCGAGCCGCAGTTCCAGGGGCAGACGAAGGAGCGGCTCAACAACCCCGAGGTCGCGGCGCAGGTCGACGGCGCGGTGCGCCCCGCCCTCGAGAACTGGCTGAACGAGAACCCCTCCGTCGCCGAGCAGATCGTCGGCCGGATCGTCATGGCGACGAAGGCCCGCGAGGCGTCCCGCGCCGCGGCCCAGCAGGTCACGCGCAAGACGGCGATCTCCCACCGCCTGAACCTCCCCGGCAAGCTCGCCGACTGCTCCTCGACCGACCCGGCCGAGTCGGAGCTCTTCATCGTCGAGGGGGACTCGGCCGGCGGCTCGGCCAAGCAGGGGCGCGACCGCCAGACGCAGGCGATCCTCCCGCTCCGCGGCAAGGTGTTGAACGCCGAGCAGGCGAACTCGGCGAAGGTCGCGGGAAACAAGGAGCTCACCGACA
>CALBDV010000855.1 GCA_937927565.1 uncultured Holophagales bacterium | reverse complement strand
CACCGGTATCCGAGTAATGCGCCAGACGATGAAGGACGCGGGCCTTCTACCCCCGGTCTTCGAATCCGATCGAGCCGCCGACGCCTTCACCGCCCGGTACTTCTTTCATCACTTCCTGGGCCCGGACGACGTCGCCTGGCTCAGCCGGTTCAAGGTTTTCGATCTTTCGGCTGAGGAAGCCCGTGCCCTCGTGTTTCTCCGCGAGCAGGGGGCGATCAGCAACGCCACGTTCCGGGACGTAAGCCAGGTCGACACCCTCAGCGCCAGCCGGTCGCTTCGCCGACTCCGGGATGCCGGCATCCTGGCCCAGAAGGAGAAAGGTTCCGCCACGTACTACGTCCCGACGGCGGAGTTCTGGGGGGAAGTCGGTTCCGGGAGCCCTCCTGCCGACCCGATACCTTCCATGGACGAAGCGCTACCTTCCATGGGCGGGGCCATACCTTCCATGGCGCCGGTCATCCCTTCCAAGGACGAGTCCACTGCGGACGGCCTTTCCGCCGCCCTGAAAGCCAACATCGCCTCCCTCGGCCGCCGGGCCGTCCCCGATCGGATCCGCCAGGTCATTCTCTCGCTCTGCCTCGTCCGACCTCGGCCGCTCAGCGAGCTGGCGGAGCTCCTCGGCCGGCATCCGAAGTACATCAGCCAGCAGCACCTCGCGCCCCTCCTCCGCGCAGGGCGCCTCGCCTACACGATTCCCGAAGAGCCAAAGCACCCCGAGCAGGAATACCGGACCGTCCTCGGCGAAAGCTCCGGTCAGCTTTGACCCTGGGCTACTCCAGGCCGGGCGGTTTCCGCTCTACTGGCGCTGCTTCTCCTCGAGCGCCGACCTGAGGCGCTCGACCTCTGCGCGGAGTTCCTCCCTTTCCTCCGATGCCTCGGTCCCCGAAGGCTTGAGGAACCAGGAAGCCACAAACCCCGAGAAGGTTCCGAACAGCCCGACACCGGCGATCATCATCGTTGCCGCAAGGATTCGCCCTTCGGGCGTCACGGGAAACCGGTCTCCGTATCCGACGGTCGTGATCGTGACGACAGCCCACCAGAGCGCGTCCTCTGGGCCTTTGATGTTTGCCTCCGGCCCTGTCTCGAAGTGCAGGATGGCGACGCTCCCGATGACGACGAGAATGATCGACACGAGCGTTGCGGCGAGGAACGTCCCCTCGGCTCGCCTTCGGAGGAGCGCGTCCGCGAGCACCCTGGCAGATCGAACACCCCGAAGGACACGGACGATTCTCAGTATCCGTGCCATTCGCCCGACGCGGAGGAACTCGATCGCGGGAATGCTCGAAATGAGATCAAGCCAGCCCCAAGTACGGAAGTAGCGCCAGCGATTCTCGGCCCGGAGCAGGGAGACGGCAAAGTCCACGAAGAAGAACACGCAGACCACGTTGTCGGCGAATTCGAGGATCCGGCGCTCATCGGATCCGAGGGGGGCCATCACCCCGGTCCCCAGGATCACCAGCGACAGGAAGCTCAGAACCAACATGAAGAGAAGGTAGGCGCCGTCCGGCAGCCGCTGGGTGCTCATCGGTCGGCCTCATCGCTTCTGACGATCGACTCGACCGCCTGCCACTCACCCTCGGCATCGAGAGCCCGCCGGGCGTACTCGGCGCACAGGAGCGACTCGTCGAGGAAGCCGTCGTACTTCTCGGACTCCTTGTTCAGGACCGCCGCGGCGAGTGCTTCGGGGTCGACGGGCCCTGCCTCGGCAAGGCGCCGGAGGGTGATCGTGAGCGCCTCCGTCGGGGCATCGGAGACCGAGATGACGCCGTGCGCCGCCTCCGCGTCAAAGTCGAGCGCTTGTAGGTGAACGGCTATGGTGTTCGTCGCGCGGTCTCCGGCCCACGGGAAGAGATGCGTCGTCGAACCGCTGCGGACGAGCCTCCGAGTCCCAAGCCCCATGCGGACGAAATTGTCGCGCGCCTCCCGGAGCAAGCTGCGGGCAGTCTCGTCGAGGTAGGCCGGTTCCTCCCCGTCGCCCAGCAGTCTCAGCATTTCGGCTCGTACCTCGTCATGGACTGCTCCACTCTCCCCACCAAAGCGGGGTGGCCGTCCGGCCGGCGACGCCACCACGTCGACGACCCGCTGCTTCGGGTCCACGGCTCTTACCTTCCACCTCCGTCCGGCGAAGATGAGCGGCATCCCTTCGACGAGAGGCTGTGCGATGGGAAGGGTTCCAAGTGGCCTCCCCTCGTTCATGACCCGGAATTCCTCGGGCGACGTGAACGCCGCGTAGAAGTCGTAGTGATTGACCAGCCGCTCCCCGACCACGCCCAAGAGCAGCGTTCCGTCGCCCGACTGCATCAGTAGGTCGTGCGAACCGAGCGATCGAAGGAGCCCGGCGAACATCGCGGAGGTGACCTCCTGGAAAGGCCCGTTTCGGCAAAGTGCGTCGTACGCCTCTACGGCCCGGACGCCACCATGCTGGGCGATCACGGACATCGTCTGTTGGACGAGGGTCGAGAGGTGGAGGCGCCCGGCGACTGGGGGCTCGTACCAGCGGCGAAGCAGCAGCTCCACCTGGGCCATCGACTCCACCAGCTCCAACCGGAGAAGGTCCTGGGGCGGGCTTTCAACGGAAGCCTCGTCCTCTCGAACGTAGATCCGGAGTACTGCCGCGTCCCCGCGGCGCCCGGACCGCCCCAGCCGCTGCCGAAGGCTGGCGACCGAGGGAGGGGATCCGATCTGCGCGACGCTCGTCACGCTTCCTATGTCGATCCCAAGCTCGAGGGTGCTCGTGCAGATAGCCGTCGCCGGCTTCGATCGATCCTTGAGCATCGCCTCCACGTCCTGCCGCAGGTCCCGCGAGAGGTTGCCGTGGTGCGGCCAGAACTCGTTCGGGACGCGGAGCGCCGCACAGCGTTGACGGAGGAGGTCTGCGAAGAGCTCAACGTCGATGCGACGGTTGGCGAAAGCCAGGTTATGTGTGCCGCGAAGGACCCGGAAGAGGTGATCGGCGATGGAGACGTCGTCCTCGTTGTCGCCGGTCGGCTCGACGGTCGCCCGGGCAGGGCGCAAGTATCCCCGCAGCTGTAGCTGAA
>CALBDV010000854.1 GCA_937927565.1 uncultured Holophagales bacterium | reverse complement strand
TTGCGATTCTGCCGGGCGGGAAGGGCGAGAAGGTCGAGACCCGGCTCCATGCCCCGCCGCCCGCGATGGAGGCCGGAAAGACCGATTCAACGGGCATCGGGGACGAGCCGAAGCGAATCGTCGTGACGACGGTCCAGACGACCGGAGATGGGGCCGTTTCGTCGACGAAGAGCTGGACGACGGCCGGTGGGACCGGATTCCTCTTCATCGAGGGGCCTGTGGCCCGGACGCGGATCCCCATTCCCGAAACCGGCGTGAAGGACGCCGTCACGCGCTTCCGGACGCGGCTCGTCCTCGGTTCACTGGGAATCGTCGCCGTCGGCCTCCTGGCGGCCGCGTTCGTGGCGCACCGGGTCGCGCGCCCGCTCGTCGAGCTCTCCCGCGCCGCGCGGACTCTCGGGGAAGGGGGCTTCGGCGCGCAGGTGTCCACGCGCGAAGGTGGAGAGGTGGGCGAGGCGATCGCCGCGTTCAACCAGATGTCCTCCCGGCTCGAAGCCCTCGAGCGGGAGGCTCTCGCCCTGAAGGAGCGCGAGCACCTCGGAGAGATGGGCGAGGTGGCGCGCGGCATGGCGCATGCCCTTCGAAACCCGCTCCACGCCGTCGGGCTCTCGGTCGACGAGCTCGCCTCGCGTCTTCCCGACGACCCCGGCGCGGCCGAGATGGCGGCCGCCGCACGCCGCCAGATCGCGGGGGTCGACGGGACGATCCGGTCGTTCCTCGCGCTGGCGGCGGAGGGGGGAACGGAAGAGGATGTCGACGTGCGGGAGCTCGCCGAGGAGGTCGCCCTCTCCGTGCTCCAGGGGGCTCGTGGAAAGGTCCGCGTAACCGTCGAGGCGGGCGAGGCCCGGCCGCGAGTTCGCGCGGTTGCTCCCGAGCTGCGCGCCGCGCTCCACGCGCTCGTCGTGAACGCCGTCGAGGCGAGCCCCGAAGGTGCCCGGATCGCCGTCCGGGTCGAGGCGCGGGACGAGGGCGGCGCACGGGTGACGGTCGACGACGAAGGGCCGGGCCTGCCGAAAGAAGTCCGCGCGCGCCTCTTCACCCCCCACGTGACGACCAAGCCGAGCGGCTCGGGAATGGGCCTGTTCCTCGCCCACCGGATCGCCACGACGCGCTACGGCGGAGGCCTCGCGCTCGAGGCGCGCACTTCGCGAGGGACGCGGGCCGTTCTCGACCTCGGCTCGCGGAGGGGAGGACGCCCTGCCTGAGGCCCGCATTCTGCTCGTAGAGGACGAGATCGATCAGCGCAGGCTGGTGGCTGGAATCCTGCGGGGCGAGGGGTACGCCGTGGCCGAGACGGGCTCCGTCGACGCCGCTCTCTCGGATCTCGCTGCGGCCCCCGTCGACCTCGTCATGTCCGACTGGAAGCTCCCTGGTCGCGACGGGATGGAGCTGCTGGCCGAGGTGAAGGCGCGCTTCCCCGACACCGGGTTCCTCATGGCGACCGCCTACGGGACGATCGCCCACGCCGTCGCGGCGGTGAGGGCGGGCGCCGACGACTACCTGACGAAGCCGTTCGAGCGCGCCGCGCTCCTTCTCGCCGTCGAGCGGACCCTTCGCGCGCGACGCCTCGTCGACGAGAACAGGCGCCTTTCCGAAGAGGTGCGCGACCGGGATCGGCTCGTCGACCTCGTCGGCAAGAGCCCCTCGATGGAGCGGCTCTACCGGCAGGTGGAGAAGCTCGCCGGGACCGACGCGACCGTCCTTCTGGCGGGAGAGAGCGGAACCGGCAAGGAGCTCGCGGCGAGGGCGCTTCATGCGCTCTCCCGCCGGCGCGCGGGGCCGTTCGTGGCGGTGAACGCGGCGGCGATCCCCGAGACGCTCGTCGAGTCCGAGTTCTTCGGCGCCGAGAAGGGGTCGTACACCGGCGCCGACCGGATGCGGAAGGGGAAGCTCGAGCAGGCGCAGGGCGGGACGCTCTTCCTCGACGAGCTGGGCGAGCTGCCGCTGTCGATGCAGCCGAAGCTCCTCCGCGCGCTGCAGGAAGGCGTCGTGACGCGGATCGGCGGCGTGGCGGAGATCGCGACCGACGCGCGGATCCTCGCCGCCACGAACCGCGACCTCGCGCTGGAGGTGACCGCGGGACGTTTCCGCGAGGACCTCTACTACCGCCTCAACGTCGTCTCGGTCACGCTGCCGCCGCTGCGCGAACGGCACGAGGACATTCCACTCCTCGTCCGGCACTTCGTCGCGCGGACCGAGCGGCGCTACGGTATCCGCGTCGAGCCGTTCCCCTCCGCTCTGCTCGCCCGGATGGTGGACCACGCCTGGCCCGGAAACGTCCGCGAGCTGGCGAATGTCGTCGAGCGCCTCGTCCTCCTCTCCGAAAGGGGACGGGTGTCGGAGGGCGACCTCCCCGGCTCGCTCGGAGGGAAGGCTCCGGCGGATGCCGGCTGGAAGCTCCCGCCCGGCGGAGTCTCCTGGGAGGAGCACGAGAAGGACGCCCTCCGCCAGGCGCTCGAGCTCTCCGGCGGCAACCGGGCCCGCGCCGCGCGCCTTCTCGACCTGCCCTACAAGGCGTTCCTCTACAGGCTCGAGAAGTTCGGCCTGGCGCTGGCGGAAGAGCCGCACGGCGGAAGAGCCTGATTTCGGGAGCGGTTTCCCCATTTGGGGAGATCCTCGTCGGTTTCGAGCCACACGCCCCCTGGCTCGCTCCTTGCTGTGAGGACGATGAGACCGGCCAGAGCCGGAAAACAGCGATCGGAGGTCCACGATGACGCTTTCCCGAACGATTCCACGCGCCGCTCTCGGCGCTCTCACCCTCGGGTCCGTTCTCACGCTCGCCGCCCCGCTTCTTCCCTTCGCCCGCACCGCCCAGGCGGGAGAGGAGAAGAAGGAGGAGACGACGATCACCATCAGCACGTCGAAGGACAAGAAGGCGACCGTCCTGCGGCTCGAGCCGATGAAGCCGGGCGAGACGAAGACCGTGACGTCCGAATCGGGCCAGCCGGTCACCGTGACCCGTACCGCCGACGGCTACACCGTGAAGACCGGCGATCGCGAGCTCAAGGTGAAGGTGATGGACGACGGCGACGGCCCGAGCGTCGTACTTCCGGGCGGCAAGGAAGTCCACGTCGTCAAGGGCCACGACTGCGAAGGCAAGTCCATGGTCTTCATCGGCGACGACGACAAGAAGGTCGTCGTGAGCAAGCACGCCTACGCGTACCGGGTCGGCGACGACGGGCCGAAGGCGACCGCGGGCGACGTCCTGAAGAAGGCGGCGCCGAAGAGCCTCGAGAGCCTCGATCGCCCCACCCGCGACGCCGTGGAGCGGGTCCTCCAGGAAATGCTCGACGAGGGAGCCGTCTTCGCGCCCGGTGCGATGACGATGTCGTGGCACGCGAAGGAGGGCGAAGACGGTGACGGCGAGAGGGTGAAGGTGATGGTCATCCAGGAGAAGAAGGACGACGCGAAGAAGTAGCGGTCGCCCTGCCGGCGCTCCCCGTGCGAAGCTCCGTCAGACGGGGGACGCCGGCATGACCCGCCTCATCACCTCGAAACTCACCCTCCTCGGCTTCCTGGGGATCGCCGGCGTGGCTGCCCTCGGCAGCGCCGCCCCCCCCGAAGCCGAGGCGCCGCTGATCGGCACGAAGGACTACGTCGCCCGCGCGGCGGTCCCCGCCGACGAGCGCTTCGATTACGGCACCGGGCCATCCCGATTCGCCGACCTCTACCTTCCGAAAGACGTTCGCCCGTACCGGCTCGTCGTCTTCTTCCACGGCGGCTGCTGGATGTCGGAATACGGCCTCGAGCCGGTGGGCGGCTTTTGCCGGGCCCTTGCGGACGAGACGGGTCTCGCAGTCCTGAGCGTCGAGTACCGGAGGGTGGGAGAGGAGGGCGGAGGCTGGCCGGGGACGTTCCTCGACGCGGCGGCCGCCCTGGACTTCGTCGACGAGCTCTCGACGAGGGCGCCGGTCTCCCGCCAAGGCGTCATCGTCGCCGGGCACTCGGCGGGGGCTCACCTCGCTCTCTGGCTCGCCGCGAGGGCGGGGCTCCCGTTCGACGACCCTCTCCGGACCCCCGTCCGTATCCGTCCGTCCCGCGTCGTCGCCCTGGCCCCGCTCGCGGATCTCGCCGACGTTCCGGGCACGGCCTGCGCCGGAGCTCTCGATGGCCTGCTCGGACCGCCAACCCTTCGAGAAGCCCGCCTCGGCTCGGCGTCCCCGACAGCGCGCCTCCCCCTCGGGGTACCTCAGGTCCTCGTGGCGGGAACTCGCGACCAGATCGCCCCTGCAGCCCTGGCGCGCGCCTATGCGGGGAAGGCGCGCGCGTCCGGAGATACGGTCTCTCTCGTCGA
>CALBDV010000853.1 GCA_937927565.1 uncultured Holophagales bacterium | reverse complement strand
CTTCCCCCTCTGCGATCTTCCGTGACAGCTACTTTCCCCGCAGTGTTTCCCACTGCTTCCGATGGAAGGTGGAGAACCGCTCCGCCTCGAGCGCGACGGCCTCCACCTTCTCTATATACGCTTCGTAGTGCCGCCTCATCTCCAGAATCATCGGATCGGTGTCCGCCCGCTCCGGTTCTCTGTTCCCGGTGATGGAATCCCCGAGCAGCTTTCGCTGTTTGGCGGCTTCCTTGCGGTACGACGCCGCCTTCCTTTCGTATTCCTCGGCTCTTGCGAGATGAACCTCCGGGAGCCTCGCGATTTCGTCGGCGAACATCGGGTAAGCCCCTCCCTCCTGTTGCGCGTCCGCGACGAGCGGCAGAAGAGTGAGTGGCGCTGCGAGCAGGGCGGCAAAGGCGAGGCGCTGGACCTTGTGTGCAGCGTGGTTGAGCATGGCAGCTCCTTTCCATGCGCGGGATGTCGGGAGGCGAAGCGGAGTCGGCACGTCGGGCCCAGACGCGGCGCACCCGCACTTGGACAGGCTCACTGGCCGTTCAGCTCGGCCGCACGCATTTCGTGGTACTCGGCCAGCTTCTCCGCCTTCGCCGCCAGTGCCTCTGCGTCCTTGATGTAGCCGTTGCAGTGGCCCCGCAGCTTCTCGAGCTCGGGAGGCTCGTAGTTCCCGGGCCGGGTATCGGGCGGCAGTCGCTTCTTCAGGGCCAGGATCATCTCGCGATGCCTGTTCGCCTCTTCGCGGTAAGCGGCGGCCTTCTTTCGATACTCGACGGCCCTGTCGAGGTGGTCCTTCGGGGTGACCGCGACCTTCATCGCGGTTCGGCTCTCGGCCGCAGCGGCGGCCTGCACTTGTGGCCCAGCGGCAGCCGGTCGCACGGCCGAGATCAGTGCGGAAACGACGAGAATGACTGATGCCAGATGCCGAGTTACCCGGGGACGCTCTGCGGACATCGCGAACCTCCTGCCATCGTCTTGGGCTGTGCTTCGCCGGCTGGCCTACGTTTCGGGACGAGCGTGAAAGGACTTTGATCCGGGGCATTCGGAATGCTCCCGTTTGCCTCTTGACCTCAAGAATGGGTCGAGTGGATTAGAGGCGCCTTA
>CALBDV010000852.1 GCA_937927565.1 uncultured Holophagales bacterium | reverse complement strand
AGGCGCCGTGTCGGGTCAGTGGCTTCCTGGCATTTCGACGTCGCAATCGCTGAAGGCAGGGGTTATCGGTCAGCTGGCCGTCAGCTCAAGCGGCTCCTCGGGCTACCGGACGAACCTCGTCTTTGTAAACCCGGGAGTGACTGCGGCCACGGCCGTCCTGAGAATTCGTCGGGGCGGCGGAGAACTCCTCTCGACGGCGACGATAGGTCCGCTCTCGCCTAACGGCTTCCGGCAGTTGGCGGTTGACGCTGGGACCTTCCCAGGCGTCGCCAGTGCGACCGACACGAACCTGTGGCTGGAGTTCACGAGCGACCAGCCCCTCGTCGCCTACGCGACGATTATTCACAACGTATCGGGTGATCCGTTCGCGGTTATGGCAAGCGCCGATGTTTGGCCTAAGGGTCCGCCTGAGATTACCTTCATGTTGCCCGGCAACGTGCCCCTCGTAATGGTGCGCATCCCTGCCGGGACGTTTCAAATGGGCTCGCCTGCTACATATTCTGGTGCTGACGCGAACGAGCTGCCAGAGCATTCGGTCACGCTCACCTCTGACTACTACATTGGCAAGTACGAGGTCACACAGTCGCAGTGGCAGGCTGTGATGGGCTTTTGCTATCCCTATCATCGGACTTGTGGCGGGGACTGCCCGATGGAGTCCGTCACGTGGAGCATGATCCGTGGGGAGAACGGGTTCATCGCGAAGTTGAACCAGTTGCTCGGCACAACGCACTTCCGTCTGCCTACGGAAGCGGAGTGGGAGCGCGCATCACGAGGCGGCACGCAGACGCCGTTCTCTTTCGGTAACGCATCGACGGGAAGTGTCTTCTGCGGCGCAAATGCCGATGCAGACCCTTACGTGTGGTGGTGCGGGAACTCGGGTGCCACGGCGCACCCGGTTGGGACAAAGAGTCCGAACGCGTACGGCCTCCACGACATGCATGGGAACATTCTGGAATTGGTGGAGGACTGGTACGGTGCGGCCTACTATTCCGTGTCGCCTTCGATAGATCCGACGGGCCCGACGTCAGGCACAGAGCGACTGTGTCGGGGTGGCGGTCTCGGCTTCTATCTCCATCAGGCGCGATCAGCGACGCGCATGAGATTGGGCGGACCCGAGACTAGCCAACCCTACATAGGATTTCGGCTCGCGTTGTCGCATTAGCATTTGAGCCACGTTGTCCGTTCACCTCCGTGGCACTGATGCCGCATGACGTTCGGGCGCCCCGGGCCCGCTCTGGACGTCGGACCCTCGCGTAGGCGACAGCCCCTTGCCACATTCGCCACATGGCCTAACACGGCATGCAGCGGACTCGCTACGCTCGCCGCTGATGCTGCGGTTAGGCCCAGAATCCTACTGCCTCTGGAGGACTTCACGTGACCGACCCGCAGTCACCGACCGCCCAGCCCATGCGCACGTGCTTCGTGATCACTCCCATCGGCGGAGACGACTCGCCCATTCGCCGGGCCACAGACGGTCTTCTCGCTGCCGTCCTCCGACCCGTTCTGAAAGACCTCGGGTACGAGGTACACGTTGCACACGAGATCGCAGCTCCCGGGTCAATCACGCATCAAATCATCGAGCATCTCCTCGCCGACACGCTCGTCGTCGCGAACCTCTCCGGCCTCAACCCGAACGTCATGTATGAACTGGCAGTTCGGCATGCAGCCGGCCTTCCGGTGGTCGCGCTAGCCAGAGCCGGGACACCTCTGCCCTTCGACGTTGCGGATCAGCGCACGCTCTTCTTCGACGATGACATGGCCGGTACGGAGGAGCTAAAGCCCCGCCTGCGCGAAGCCTGTATCGCGGCCGTGACGGGCGGTCCGCCGGACAACCCGGTCTTTCGGGCCTCACAGTCCAGTGTCATCAAGAAGGCGTCAGCTACCACGGACACTCAACGGTTCATCCTCGAACGCCTGGAGCGCATCGAAGCCACGCTGACAGCATCCGTTGTCCGAGGACGCAGAACTGCCAGGCGCGACGACGGCGACCAACAGTGGTTCACCCTACCCGTCCTAGGCAATGCTGACGACGTTGACGCGATGATCCCCAGCCTTATCACTCTCGTTGATGCCAGGGACTGGGAGGTCGTATCCGCCGGTGAACGGGCGTTCCAGCTTCGTTTCCTCGTCTCCGGCGGCCTCATCGACCTTCGGGGCCTACCGCCTATCCTCGAGTCTCACCACTGCAAGATCGGAAGCGTGGGTCCAGCGGTGTCCAGGGCCTAACCCGGCTTGCAGCGGACTTCGCTTCGCTCGCCGCTGAAGCCACGGTT
>CALBDV010000851.1 GCA_937927565.1 uncultured Holophagales bacterium | reverse complement strand
AGGTCGAGCATCGGCCGGTTCTCGAGCGCCTCGTGCCCGAAGAGGACCGCCTTCTTCACGACCTTGCGGGCGACCATGTCGACGGGCCAGCCGACGTAGCTCTCCACGACGTGGCGCTGCCCGTTCGAGGCCGCAATCGCGCTGCGCGACGTGCCGAGGTCGATCCCGACGTGGAGGACGTCCTTCTTGTCGCTCATCCGTTCCCGCTCCTCCCCGCTTCCGCGAGGTTTCGTGAATCCGCCCAGGCGCGCACGCCCCGCGCGAGCGCATCGGCGATGGCTTCCCGGAACGCTCCGTCGCGGAGGAGGCGCGCCTCCTCCGCGTGCGAGACGCAGGAGACCTCCGCGAGGATCCCCGGCATCTCGGAAGCGATGAGGACGACGAACGGGGCGCTCTTGACGCCCCGGTCCCCGACCCCGGGTGTGATCTTGCGAAGCGAGGAGACGAGCTCGCCCTGGACCGACTCCGCGAGCTTCCTCGACTCCTCCTGGCGCACGTCCACGTAGACCCCCTCCAGAAGTCCCCTGAAATCCGAAAGAGAATAGCCCGACGAGCGGTTCTCGGCACTCGCGAGCTGCCGGATCGCCGGGTCGTCGGTGGGGCCGAGATAGTACGTCTCGATGCCGCCCTCGCCGGCGCGCGGGATCGAGTTCAGGTGGATCGAGACGAGTACGTCACCCTCCGCTCCGCGGGCACGGCGGGCCCGTTCCCTGAGCGAGACGGTCTCGTCGCCCTCGCGTGTCATCACGACCCGGAAGAGGCCACCGAGAAGCTTGCCCCGGACCCTTTCGGCGATATCGAGAGCGATCTCCTTCTCGACGAGCCCGTCACCGGCGTCGGCTCCGGGATCCGTCCCGCCGTGCCCGGCGTCCAGGACGATCGTCTTCACGTCGAGGTGGAAGAGGGTGGGGTCGATCGACCTCGGCGCGGGCCAGGAGACGGCCTCCAGCCCCGGTTCGGATGCCGGCGCCGCGATCGTCCGCTGCGCGACGACGACGACCTCGGGAGAGGGAGTCCCGCCGCCCGAGAAAGCGTTGATCGACGCGAAGAGGGCGAGGGGCACGACCACGAGCGCCGTGGCGCGGAAAGCGGTCCGAGCCAGCCGCCCCTCCCTCCGAAGGCCCGCCGGGGCGCGGCCCTCGATCACCTCCAGGTTCTCCCGGACGGCGTCGCGCAGCATCTGGCGCTTGAGGCGATCGACACTTCGCATGTCCAACCAGTGATTTTCGCAGCTTTTCAGGCCCGTGGCGGAAAGACCGGGGCCCTCAGGGCGCCACGAGGACTGCGCGGACCGGCGAGCCGTCGCCCCCCTCGATCCGGAGCGGCAAGGCGACGAGGTCGTAAAGACCCGGCGCGACGTCCGCCAGGACGAGCCCCTCGAGCCAGGCGATCCCTTCGCGGACGAGCGCGCGGTGCGCCTCGAACGTCTCGTCCTCGAAGGGATCGACGGACGGCGTGTCGATCCCGACCAGGACGACACCCCGGGCCGCCAGCTCGGCGGCGAGCGACGGATCCAGTCCCGCAAAATCGCCCGCGAACCTCTCGCGATCGTGGAACGTCCCGGTCTTCACGAGGAGGCGTGGAGCGGACGGCGACTCGGCGAGGTCCTCGAGACGGACGCGCCCCCGCGGTCCGACGCGCGCAGCCACGACCTGGCAGGGCCCGACCCAGGTCTCGAGCGGGACCGCGTCGATCGAGGGGGCCCCGGGCACCATGTGAAGCGGCGCGTCGGCGTGGGCACCGATGTGGAGCGTCGTCGCGATCGAGGAGAACGTCGTCCCGTCCGGGTGCGACGTCACGGCCCTCGAGAACCCTACGTCTCCCGGCCAGACGGCCAGGCGAGACGAGAGCGGCGGCGAGAGGTCGATCAGGCGCGGCATCGATCGCGCGTCACTGCCGCTCGAGCCAGGCGGAGACGTCCTCCACCATCCGCTCGAAGGAGGGCGAGACGAAGAGGACCTTCTGGTACTGCGTCGGGTCGTAGGGGATCGAGGCCGCCTCGTCGCAGTCGAGCGGACGGATCTCGGCGTGCGCCTCGAAGCCCCCCAGCTCGCCGAACGACGACAGGAGCCCCGCCCCGAACGCCCTTCGCACGCCGTCCTCTTCGACGAGACCGAACTCGAGCGTGTACCAGTAGAGGTACTCGAGACGCTTCAGCGCCGCGTCGTCGACGCGCCACGCCGCCTCGCCGAAGCGGCGGGAGAGCTTCACGATCCCGGGGTGGAAGAGGCTCGCCGCGTGCCCCACGAGCTCGTGGACGACGTCGGGCTCGGGCGTGTAGAGCGGCACCGAGTGGTGACGCATGTACTGCGTCGAGAGGAAGACGCCCTTCCCCATCATGCCGAGAAACATCCGTCCCGAGACGAGACCTGCGACGGGGAGCATCCGGAACCCCGCGCCCCGCTTCAGCGCCTCGTTCACGTCGGCCAGCTGCGGCACCCGCTCGCGGTCGAGGGAGAGCGCCGCGGAGCTCTCCCTCCACTCCCGGCACGCGGCCTTCTCGTGGAGGGGAGCCAGGTGCTCCCACACCGTCCGCCAGACGGAGTGCTCCTCGTCCGTGTACTCCGCGTGCGGCAGCGGGTCGCCGTCCCTGTACTCGAGGGCCAGCCTCGCGATGGCGTTGCGCCGCGCCCGGTAGACCGGATCCTTGAACCCGGGGTGGTCCGGGTCGAGCGGGACGAGCTCTTCCGTGCCCCCGGCGTGGGGGACGTC
>CALBDV010000850.1 GCA_937927565.1 uncultured Holophagales bacterium | reverse complement strand
GAGCTGACGGCCGCGCACCTCGAGGCGCTTCGGGTTCGCGTGGACCCCCACTTCCTCTTCAACACCCTGAATGCCCTCCTGCCTCTGGTCGCGACGCGTCCGGACGCGGCCTGCGACGCCGTCGTTCGACTCGGCACGCTCCTCAGGCTCGGCTTCCGCCGCGGCTCGTCCGGGCTCGTTCCGATCCGCGACGAGGCCGAGTACCTCCGCTGCTTTCTCGTCCTCGAGGAGATGCGCGTCTCCGATCGCCTTTCGGTCCTCGTCGACATCGCTCCCGACGTCCTGGACTCCGCGGTTCCCGCTCTCGTCCTCAAGCCCTTCGTCGAGGCCGCCCTGGCTGCAGGCGTCTTCCACCGCCCGGGCCCGGCGCTCCTGGAGGTGTCCGGCCGCAGGGAGAAGGGAGACATCGAGATCCGGATTCGGAGCTCGGCCGGCGAAGCCCCCGACGCTGGAGCGCTCCTCGTCGACGGGACCGCGATTTCCGCCGCGAGGCGGCGGCTCGAGCACGTCTTTGGAGCGCGCCAGTCCGTGACGGTAGCGTGGAGCGAATCGGGAGACCTCGACGCCCGCCTCCGATTCCCCGACAGCCCCGTTCCGCCCGCGACGAATCCGTCACCCGAGCTGTCCTCCTCCGACGCGCCCGCGCCGGCTCTCCCTGCCGCGCCGGCCGGAGCACCGCGATCCGTGCCTCTCCTCGATCGCCCCGTCCGTCTCGCCGCCCTCGCCGCGGGCGTCTGGCTGGCAATCGGTCTCTATTACGGCTCCCAGGCGCACCTGAGAGCGACCGTCAGCGGACCGTCGAAGGCCCCTCCCGCGGCGGCGTACTACGTTCCTTCCCTCGTCCGATCCGCGGTGTGGGCGCTCCTGACGCCCGCGGTCCTTCTCCTCTACCGACGACGCCCTCTGTCCCGACGTCCCCTCGTGGCCGTCCCCGTGCATCTCCTCGCCGCGGCGGCGAGCGCCCTCCTCGTCGTGGTCCTCGCTCACCCCGTCCTCGTTCGAGCCCGGGGCGGGGGGGGGCCGGCGCCCTGCTCCCTGTCCGCCCGCCTCACGGACGAGCTCCCCGAAGAGGTGGGCACCTACTTCCTGCTCGCTTCGTTCCTCCTGTTCCTCGACCTGGCGCGACGCTCCAGGGCCTCCGAGCTTCGCGCCGCACGCCTCGAAGCGCACCTGGCGGAAGCCCGCCTCGCCGCACTCCGGACACAGCTCCACCCGCACTTCCTGTTCAACACCCTGAACGGGCTGCTGTCCCTGATTCAGCTCGATCCGGCGGCCGCGGCGCGGACACTCGTCCAGCTCGGGGACCTCCTACGCGCCAGCCTCGCCAGCGATGCGACGCACGTCGTCCCCCTCTCTCGCGAGATCGACTTCCTGAAACGGTACCTCGAGATCGAGAGGACCCGCTTCCGTGACCGGCTCACCGTCACTTTCGACGTGGCCGAGGAGGTCCTTGCCGCCGAGGTCCCGACGTTCGTCCTGCAGCCTCTCGTCGAGAACGCCCTCAAGCACGGCATCTCTCGGTGCCCCGGCCCAGGCACACTGGCCCTCTCGGCGCGGCGGGAAGGGTCCTCCCTGGCCGTCGAGGTGACGAACGAGGCCCCCGGCGCCGACGCCGGGCCTCTCCCCCCTTCGACCGGCGTCGGCCTCTCGAACATCCGCTCCCGACTCGCCCAGCTCTGCGGCGATGCCGCTTCGCTCGAGACCGGCAGGGCGGGCGAGCACGGGTACCGGGCGCGCCTGCTCGTCCCCTTCGCGCGCTCCGACGAAACCCTCGGCCGCTCCGGCTCGTATTCGACAGAGACCTCCGTGCGGGAAGGAGCTCCGTGAGACTGCGAACCCTCGTCGCCGACGACGAGCCCCTCGCCCGCGAGTGGCTCCGCAACCTCCTGGCGGTCGAGCCGGACGTCGAGATCGTCGGGGAGGTCGGGGACGGCTTCCGCGCCGTCCTCGCGATCCAGGAGCTGAAGCCCGACGTCGTCTTCCTCGACATCCAGATGCCGGGCCTCGACGGATTCGGCGTCCTCGAGATGCTCGGCCCGCGGGAGCTCCCGGCCCTCGTCTTCGTCACCGCCTACGACCAGTACGCCCTGCGCGCTTTCGAGGTCCACGCCCTCGACTACATCCTGAAGCCCTTCGGGCAGGAGAGGCTTCGCGCCACGCTCGAGCGCGTCCGGGCCCGCCTCCGATCCGCCGCCACGGGGGACGCCCTCGAGAGCCTCTCTTCCCTCGTCGAAGAGCTCCACTCTCTCCGCGCGGCCCCCCTCTGGCTCCTCGTCCGCGAGGACGGCCGGAGCTTCTTCGTGAAGTCCGCCGACATCGATTGGATAGAGGCTGCGAGGAACAACGTCGTCCTGCACGTCGGCAAGGCTGCTCACACCTACCACGACACGATGCAGGGGGTGGAGGCCAGGCTCGACCGCCGTCGATTCCTGCGCATCCACCGCTCGACGATCGTGAACATCGAACGGATCCGGGACCTCGAGCCCTGGTTCAACGGTGACTACGTCGTCACCCTCCGGGACGGGACGAAGCTGACCCTGAGCGCCTCGTACCGCTCGGTCCTGAAGGCGCTCCGCAAGCCAACCGTGCCCGCAGAGCCCCGAGCCGCGGGCGTCGACGGTCCGCCACTCCCCGGCCCCGGCGAGGACTGAGGGCGCGAAGCCGCTCCGTCCCCGGAAAAGGCGGAGCGTCCCCGAACCTGAGGCCCGGATGTCTCGTATCCGGTTTCAGGGACGAGGCGATCGGACCTGTCATGAAGATGCGTACGCTCATCGTCGACGACGAACCGCTCGCTCGCGAGTGGCTCCGCCGCCTGCTGTCTCGCGAGGACGACGTCGAAGTCGTCGGTGAGGCCTCGGACGGTTTTCAGGCGGTCCTCGCGATCCAGGAAGCGAGACCGGACATCGTCTTCATGGATGTCCAGATGCCTGGCCTCGACGCTTTCGGCGTCCTTCAGACCCTTGGTGCTCGCGAGCTTCCCGCTCTCGTCTTCGTCTCGGCGTTCGAGAGCTACGCCCTGCGGGCGTTCGACGTCGAGGCCCTCGACTACATTCTCAAGCCCTTCGGCCAGGAGAGGCTCCACGCCACTCTCGAGAGGCTTCGCACGCGCATCAGGGCCCGGCACGCGGGAAAGGCTCTCGGGCGCCTCTCCTCTCTCGTCGAGGAGCTGAGCGCACTCAGGTCGTACCCGGTCTGGCTTCTCGTCCGGGCGAATGGAAGGAGCTTCTTCGTCCGTGTTTCGGACATCGACTGGGTCGAGGCCGCGCGCAACAACGTCGTCCTGCACGTCGGGAAAGCCGCCCACGTCTACCACGACACGATGCAGGGGATCGAAGGCAAGCTCGACGGCCGCCGTTTCCTCCGGATTCACCGCTCCACGATCGTGAACATCGAGCGGGTGAAGGAGCTCGAGCCCTGGTTCAACGGCGACACCCTCGTCGTCCTTCGCGACGGATCGAAGCTCACTCTCAGCGCGACCTACCGCTCGGCTCTGAGGTCGTTCCGCAAGCCGGCTGCGCCTGGCGCCGAAGACCGGGTGCTCCCCGGCGGCCCCGCCGACCAGCAGGACGTCCCGCTCGAGTCCTGAAGCCCGCAGCCGGCAGGCCGGATCCCCCGTCCCGCGTCCGCCCTCGACTCCCCCCGGCCCGAGGGCCGGGGGGAGCCGAGACTTCACGCGGGAGAACGCCGGACTAGAAGCGGATTCCCATCGACACGAACCACTGACGCGTTCCCTGGAAGGAGCCCGAGCGGGAGACGGCGTTCGCGGCTCCCGTCGTCGGCCTGCCGAAGTTGGCGCCCTTCTTCCAGTTCGCGCCCATCGCCTGGCATTCGGCCGGAGTACCCGTCTGGGGGCACTCGACCGGAGTGGTGGTGAAGGGGTCGAAGCGGACGAGGCCGGCAGCGTTCGGTGTCGCGCCGGTACCGACGGAGACCGACGTGTTCGGGGCGAGGACGGCGTCGTTGTTGAAGACGTTCAGGATCTGCGGCTGGACGAAGATCTCGACCGGGCCGATGTTTGCGCTCAGGTTGAGCGAGAGGTTCGTGGCCCAGACGTCGTCGGTCCGGTAGGCGTCCCGGGCCGTGAAGTAGTACTGAACCGTGGCAGGAGGCGCGGCGTAGCCGGGGTTCGTCACGAAGGAACGGCTGTTCACGTTGCCGACGGCACCGAAGGGCGTTCCGCTGTCGTACTGCTGGATCAGGCCCGGAGTGATCCCGACGATTCCGAGCCTGAAGTCGTAGCTGGCGAGGAGGCGGACGCGGTGGCGCTGGTCCTGCGAGAGGTCGCCCGCCGGAGCGTTCCAGGCCGTGTCGAAGTACTCGGGGTAGTTGTCGAAGGTCGCGGCGATCGGGCCGCTGCCCGCGTTCTCGCCGACGAAGTTGCCGCGCATCCGGGACCACGTCCAGTTCGCGGAGAGGTTCAGAGCGCTCTTCCGCCAGGAGAGAGACGAGTGGAGACCCGTGTACTCGCGCTCCGGCTCGCTGGAGTTCTCGTACAGCCCGAGGTCATAGACGTTCCCGACAGAGTCCTCCACCTGCCCCGTCGACGTGTCGCGCCGGGTCGAGTAGAAGTTCGTGTAGTTGCGGTAGACGCCGTCGACGCGGTAGACGAGGTTCGGCCCGAGCGCTCCGCCGACGCCGAGGACGAACTCGTCGGCATAGGGCGATTTCAGGGGGTCGCGGATCAGGAGGTTCACGCCGGGAACGGCCGCCGTGTCGGCGGGGACGTTCGGGTACTGATTGAGGCCCGTCACGCCGAGCGTCGCGAACATCGTCCGGAGGATCTGGTCGGTCGGAACGTACGGTCCGGTCGCGCCCGCGTTGATCGAAGGCCCCGTCCAGTAGTAGTAGTAAGAGGCCGGAGCGCCCGCGCCGGTGGCTCCGCTCCCGGCGAAACCCTCCTGGACCTGCCCGACGTAGCGCGCGTAGCTGCCCGAGACACGCAGCTTCCCGTCCCCCTTCACGTCGTAGCTCGCGGAGAGGCGGGGGCTGAAGGCGCTGTCCTTGGCCGTCGTCATGCCGGCCGCGTCCGTCGCGTCGTTCTTGTCCCACCGGAGGCCGACGTTGAAGGAGAGGCGGTCGTTGAGCCGCCACGTGTCGTTGACGAAGAGCGAGTTCGTCCGGATGTCGCTTCCCTGGCTGGCCTCCGGGATCGGCGCGTAGACGAGATAGGAGCTCGTGTCGATCACCGGATACAGGCCTCCACCGCTGTACTGGACGGAGGTCGGATAGAGGAGCCAGGAGCTCCCGGATTGCCAGTTGTTCGAGAGGCGCTGGCTGCCGAAGTTCTCGTATCCGAAGACGATGCTGTGCGAACCGAGGCTCTTCGTGGAGACGAAGTACGTACCCTTGACGAGGTAGTCGTCGTTGTTGCGCTCCTCGCCCGAACCGGGGCAGACGGCGCAGAAGACAGGGGCGTACATCTGGGCGAAGCCCCGGTCCTGGACCAGGACCGCCGTGCCGCCGATCAGCTCGTTGACGCGGCTTCCCGAGTTCTCGAAGGCGAACTGCTTCCTCGAGTACTGTGCCTCGACGAAGAGGTTCGACGCAAGGACACCGTTGTAGTTGAGGGACAGGAGGTCGTTCGGAAGCTGACGGGTGTGGACCGGTTCGAGGTCGAGGAGCGGCAGGCTGTTGAAGTAGTACCCGGCCTGCTCCATCAGGTTGTTCGTGTAGGAGCCGGTGAAGGTGTGGTTCTGGAACGGCGTGGCCGTCAGCTTCGCCTCGTACCGCGTGTTCGTGTCGGCGCGCGGGAAGGAGAGGCTCGTCGGTACGACCGTCTGGCCAGCGTACTCGTTCTTGTTGTACCGGCCGGCGCCGAAGAACCAGATGCGGTCCCTCCAGATAGGTCCGCCGAGGGTCCCCTCGTAGGTCGGGACGACCTTGTCGGTGAACGTGACCGGAATCGGCGGCTGCGACTGCCAGTCGTCGTTGTTGAAGGTGGTCCGGAACGAACCGGCGAAGGTGTTGCCGCCCTGCTTCGTCACCGCGTTGATGACGCCGCCCGTGAACCGCCCGTACTCCGCCGAGACGCCCGAGGTCATCGTCGTCGTCTCCTGGATGGCGTCCTCGATGAAGAGGGTGTTCGGCGTCCCGCGGAGGTTGTCCTGGATGTTGACGCCGTTGATCGTCATGACGTTGTCGAACGACTGGGCGCCCGAGACGGTGACGGCGGCGTTCGGCCCGTTGACGTTGACGCCCGGGCTGAGGACGACCGAGGCGAGAATCGTCCTCAGAACCGGGAGCTTCTGGGTCGTCTGGGCGGTCAGGGTCGTTGCGGCCTGGGCCGTCTGGGAGACCGACTCGCTCTGCGCGACAACCGTCGCCTCGGCGGCGACCGCCGAGATCGAGAGCCTCGTGTTCACGGCGACCTGCTGGCTCGAGTTGACCTTGACGTTCCTCGTCACGGCCTGGAAGCCGGACAGGACGAAGGAGACGACGTACTCACCCGGGGGCAGGTTCGGGATGACGAAGTCGCCGTTCATGTTCGTGACCGCGGTACGGATCCCTTGAAGCGCCGGGGACTTCGCCGTGACGGTCACACCCGGAAGAGCGAGCCCCTCCGTCTCTGCGACGCGACCGTTCAAGGTACCTGTCGGAAGGCCCTGCGCGTCGGCGAGGGTCGCGACGAGCAGGGGGATGGCGAGCAGCACGAGCCAGTGCCTGTGTCTATTCATTGACGTTCCTCCAGCCGATCCCGCCTCATTTCGTCGAGACCGGGTTACGCATTTCGATCGCACATGGGACCCTGCCTTCCCGAACAGGGCCGAAACACCGCCTCGCGCCATTTGCTCGGCGGGGCATCGGGTGACCGGTCGTCCATGTCGACCGGACCGTCCTCCTTTCTGATTGCCTTCACACCGCGGGCGCACCAGCGGTTCCCCTCGACGTCTGTCCTCGGCCCCGGGCCTGCAGAGGGTCGCTCGAAGAACCGCACGAAAACCTCCTGCCCCTCCCGGCATGGACCGGGAAGGCACACCCGAACCTTCGGGCCCGGAAGGCGGCGGGGAAAGGGAAAGGGGACGAGAGCACCAATTCGCGGGACGAAATGCGGAAACGAGGCGCTCGTCACGGCGCTCCTCGAGCATGGCTCGCCCTCGAAGGGGCCCCCGACCGCAAGGCTCTGGACAAGGAGCGCCGCAGGAACGCGCCTTCTCGTCCGCTTCAGCGTCCGGAAAGCAGCCTTCGTCCCCATTGGGTTGAGGAGGGAGCGCGGCCGCCGCAGCTTCCTCCACATCATGAGAGACCCACGAGGCGCGCTCCTCGCCACCACCCTCCTCCTGACAACCGTTGCGAAGGCGGAAGCGCCGGAACGGGACGTCTTCTTCGTGACTCTCCTCAGGCAGGCTGCGTTCGGCCTCTCCGAGACCGAGACGGCCGCGTGGCTCGTGCGGCGCCCCGACGGCCGA
>CALBDV010000849.1 GCA_937927565.1 uncultured Holophagales bacterium | reverse complement strand
CCGACCGCGACCGTTTCGTCCTCTCGGCCGGGCACGGCTCGATGCTCCTCTACGGTCTCCTCCACCTCTCCGGCTACGACCTCCCGCTCGAAGAGCTGAAGGCGTTCCGCCAGTGGGGGAGCCGGACACCTGGCCACCCGGAGCACGGCCTGACGGCGGGCGTCGAGATGACGACCGGTCCGCTCGGGCAGGGAGTCTCGACGGCCGTCGGCCTCGCGCTCGCCGAGCGGATGCTCGCGGCCCGGTTCAATCGCCCGGAGCACGAGGTCGTCGACCACTTCACGTACGTGATCGCCAGCGACGGCGACCTGATGGAGGGGGTCTCGCACGAAGCGTGCGCCCTCGCCGGGCACCTCGGGCTCGGGAAGCTCGTCGTCCTCTACGACGACAACCACATCTCCATCGACGGTCCCACGTCGCTCTCCTTCTCCGAGGACGTTCCTGCCCGTTTCGCCGCCTACGGCTGGCACGTCCAGCGCGTCGACGGCCACGACCCCGACGCGGTCGAGGCGGCGATCGCGGCTGCGAAGGCCGAAGGCGCGAAGCCCTCGCTCATCGCCTGCCGGACGCACATCGGCTTCGGCAGCCCGAACCGGCAGGACACGAGCAAGGCGCACGGCGAGCCGCTCGGCGCCGACGAGATCCGGCTCACGAAGGAGAAGCTCGGCTGGCCGGCCGACGCGCAGTTCCTCGTTCCCGACGAGGTCCGCGCCTTCTTCGGTGAGGCCGCCTCGCGGGGAGCGGCCGAGGAAGGGATGTGGAACGCCCGGCTCTCGGCGTACCGCGCCGAGCACGCCGACCTCGCGGCACAGCTCGACCTCTTCGTCTCGGGGGGCCTGCCGGAAGGCTGGGAAGCGAAGCTCCCGGCTTTCGCGGCCGACAAACCTCTCGCCACGCGACAGGCCTCGGGGGCGGTCCTCGACGCGCTCGTCCCGGCCATCCCGACGCTCGCCGGCGGATCGGCCGACCTGACGCCGTCCAACAACACCCGCGCGAAGACCGCCGTCGACGTGAAGCCGGGCGACTTCGCGGGCTCCTACCTCCGCTTCGGCATCCGCGAGCACGGGATGGGCGCCATCCTGAACGGCCTCGCGCTCCACGGCTTCCGGCCGTTCGGCGGCACCTTCCTCGTCTTCTCCGACTACATGAAGGGAGCCGTCCGTCTCGCGGCGCTCATGGAGCAGCCGGTCGTCTACGTCTTCACGCACGACTCGATCGGCCTTGGCGAGGACGGCCCGACGCACCAGCCGGTGGAACAGCTCGCCGCGCTTCGCGCCACGCCCCACCTCGTCGTCTACCGCCCCGCCGACGCGAACGAGACCGCCGCCGGCTGGCGGGTCGCCCTCGGACGAGCTCACGGTCCGACGGCCCTCGTCCTGACGCGGCAGGCGCTCCCGGTCCTCCCCCCGACGGACGCGGCTCTTCGCGGCGGCTACGTCGTCTCCGACGCCGAGGGGTTCAAGGCGATCCTCATCGGCTCCGGCTCCGAGCTCCACCTCGCCCTCGCGGCGCAGAAGCTCCTCGCGGCGGAAGGTATTCCGGTCCGCGTCGTCTCGATGCCCTCGCTCGAGCTCTTCCTGTCGCAGGACGAAGCGTGGCGCGAATCCGTCCTCCCGCTCGCCTGTCGCGCCCGCGTCGCCGTGGAAGCCGCCGCCACCCTCTCCTGGACCGGGATCGTCGGCCTCGACGGAACCGTCGTCGGCCTCGACCGCTTCGGAGCCTCCGCCCCGTTCCAGACCGTCTACGAGAAGCTCGGCCTCACCGCGGAAGCCGTCGCCGCCGCCGTCCGCAAGCTCGCCTGAAGAACCATGGGGTCAGGTCTACCTTTTACACTCTACGGTGCGCCGCAGAGTGTAGAAGGTAGACCTGACCCCGTTTATCTCAGGAACGCGATCAGCTCGGCGTTCACTCGCTCCGCGGCATCGGCGGGAAGCCAGTGGCTGGCCTCCGGGATCCGGACGAGGCGGAGGTCGGGAACGAGGGTCTCCAGGCCGTCGAGGAGCTCGGGGCCGAGGTAGCGGTCTCCCTCGCCCCAGAGGACGAGCGTCGGGACGCCTTCCAGCGAGCGACGGAGGCCGGGAATGCGCGTGCCGGTGCGGACGGCCGCGCGGTAGTAGTTGATCGTCGCCGTTGCCGCGCCAGGGACGAGGAAGGCCGCCCGGTACGCTTCGATCTCCTCCGCCGAGAACGCGCCGGGGGTGACCGGGTCGCGGCGAAGCATCATCTTCAGGAAGCCGGCGCGGTGGCGCAGGAGCGAGCGTTCGGGGAAGAACGGGAGCTGGAAGAAGAAGACGTAGGACGAGCGTTTCGCCTGCGCGAGCGTCGCGAGCTTCTTCCGGAAGAGGATCGGGTGCGGGGCGTTGAGGATCGCGAGCTTCTCGACGAGACCCGGATGGAGCGCCGGAACGCACCAGGCGATCGCCCCGCCCCAGTCGTGGCCGACGAGGTGCGTCCTCTCGCAGCCCAGGTGCCGGACGAGGTTCGCGACGTCTCCGGCGAGAAGCTCCATCCGGTAGCTCGAAACGCCCGCCGGTTTTCCGGAGAGGTTGTAGCCGCGAAGGTCGGGGGCGACGACCCGGAACCCGGCCGCGGCGAGCGCGGGGATCTGGTGCCGCCAGGCGAGCCAGTGCTCCGGGAAGCCGTGGAGGAGGAGGACGAGCGGTCCTTCGCCCGCCTCGACCCAGTGGAGGCGCAGGCCGCCGACGTCTTCTTCGCGGTGGGTCCACGGTTCCCGAGGCATTCGGCGGGGGTCAGGCGGTCGGCGCGACGGGCTGGGGATCTCCCGACGGGGCGAGGTCTGCCGACGAGGGGTTCCGGCCCGCGGGAAGGCTCTCGAGATAGGCCTCGAAGGTCTCGTTGAAGAGCGCCCCGGGGCGCCTTCTCCGGATCCGCGCGACGGCCTCGGAGCCGGAGAGGCCGCGCTGGACGAGGATGACGCCCGCGACGAGCGCCGACCGGTTGAACCCCATGCCGCAGTGGGACAGCACCTTCTGCCCGCTCTCGAGGAGGCGGGTCCCGAGCGAGCAGACGGCGTCGAGCCGCGCGAGGTCGGGAAGGTCCTCGTCGAAGATGGGAAAGTAGACGTAGAGCATGTGACCCGGGAGGCTCGGGACGCCGTGGTCGACCTCGCCGTCGAGGTCGATGACGCAGCCGATCCGATGGGCGTGGACCGGGCTCCAGTCGTCGATGGCCGGCGAGATGAAGAGCGTCTCGGCGTCGTCGATCGGGAAGAGCTGCATGGGCGACCCGACTCTATCTCGCGGCCGGGCCTTCGGAGGGGGGAAAAGACCGTCGTCCGGTTCCGGCCGCCGGACAGGGGACTGACCGGAGCGGCGGACCCGCTCGTACCTTCAGGCCGTCTGGCCGTTGGGTGGGGGAAGGTTCGCGGGAACGGGGATCTGCGGCTCCAGCGAGGCCGCCTTCTGGGCGACGCCTTCCTTGCGCGCGGCCTGGTGGGCGCGGGCGGCCCGGACGAAGTCCCTGAAGAGGGGGTGCGCCGCGGTCGGCTTCGACTTGAACTCGGGGTGGAACTGGCAGCCGAGGAACCAGGGGTGTTCGGGAAGCTCGACCATCTCGACGAACTTCCGATCGGGTGAGAGGCCGGTGACGGCCAGGCCCGCCTCGCGCAGGACCGGCAGGTACTCCTGGTTCACCTCGTAACGGTGCCGGTGCCGCTCGTGAATGAGCGGCTCGCCGTAGGCGCGCCGGGCGGTCGATCCGTCGACCAGGTCGCAGGGGTACTTGCCGAGGCGCATCGTCCCGCCGAGCGCCTCGATCCCGATGAGGTCGCGCAGCTTGTAGATGACCTTGTGCGGCGCGTTCGCGTCGAACTCCGTGGAGTTCGCGTTCGAGAGCCCGCAGACGTTTCGCGCGAACTCGATGACGGCGCACTGCATGCCGAGGCAGATGCCGAAGAAGGGGACCTTCGT